>ONVN01000293.1 GCA_900321295.1 uncultured Eubacteriales bacterium | reverse complement strand
GATGCCGTTATATCCCAACTTCATTCTTTATTGCTGTTTTATCACCCAATCACGCTCTTTTTCTCCCGTAAATACTTTACACCAACAAGAAATACGCGTTGAAGAGAACAATCATCATTTTTGGTGCATCCATTTGTTCTCCCACAGGCAGAGGGCTGTATCTGACTATACATCCTATGCCTTTTCAAAGATTCCGGCCGGGCAGTTTGCCCGGCCGGAACTTTGTTTCACTCCATCAGCGAACATTCAGCGTCTGCACGTGCATAACCGCCCCACATGGTGGAATAGTATCCTTCCTTCAGCGGTGCCATGGAAAAGGTGGACTCCAGTTCATACACAGAACCTATCTCCGCAGAGACATCAAACCCATGCAGAATCTCCATGGCATGGTATGCCATTTCCTTGCTCATCCGATGCGGCCTTCCCATGCGGATGGCATATGCCATTTCTGCCACGCCTGCACCTCTGCATCCGCCTCCGAGCTCCTCTCCACCTGCTCCTTTTCCGTTATAGCCATGTGTCAGCGGAAGATCACAGGGCGGATTCTCGGGCTTGAACAGCCGGACCGGATCTCCGAACTTGTTCGGATCTCCCATTTCCAAGATTCCTCCCGTACCATAGATCCGCAGCACATGCCGCTCGCTGCCGGTAGTATTGCCATCCATATGAATGCTCCCGATCGCTCCGCTTGCAAACTGCATGCTGCCGGATACCAGGTTGTTTCCCGGAATCTGCCAGGACTCCTGATCCCCTTCCCTGAACAGGAACTGACGCTTGTGTACCGGCATGGGTGCTGCGAAAGCAATCACCTTCGATACAGGTCCCAGTACACACAGCAGGGCTGCAATATAATAGATGCCGACATCATACGGAAGTGACCCGCCGTTTCCCCGAAGGAAGGTAAACAGTTCGGAGTTCAGTGCCTGATTCCGGTTGATCGTCACTGCACAGGACGTGACATCGCCGATCATACCATGGTCCACCGCCCATCTGGCGGTCTGAATGCTGGCTCCAAGCACCGTGTCCGGGGCCACGCCGAGATACAGGTGCTTTTCATCCGCCAGGCGCACCAGTTCCTTTGCGTCTTCAATGTCGGCGGTCATGGTTTTTTCGCTGTAGACATGCTTTCCCGCCATCAGCATCTTTCGGATAATCTCCGCATGGACATTTGTCGGCGTCAGGTTGACAACCAGTTCAATTTCAGGGTCTGCAGCCACCTCATCCAGGGTCAGCACCTTCGGGATACCGAATTTCTCCGCGGCCTCCACCGCCTTTTCACGTGTTCGGTTGCACACGGCCACCACATCCAGAATGCTGAACAGTTCCTTCATATTGCGAAGATATACCGGGCTGATCATGCCGCATCCGACCACGGCGACTTTGACTTTCTCCATATTTCCACCACTTTCTGATTCCAGCCGCCGGCCACATAACGCAGCCCCTTTTCCATCCGGAAAAAGGCTGTTTCTGTCCCTGCGCGGTCATTGCGGCTGTATCCTGTTCATGCTACAATGATACCAGTCACACAATCCTGTTTTCAAGAGTCATTCTTCCTTTTTCACACGGTTTGTTATCTTTTGATTGGTGGTGCATGTATGGTCGACAAAAACAGCGTCTGGTACCGCGATGATGATCAGTCTTTTCTGGAGATCTACGATACCGTCACAGGCCGGCGTGAAACGGTTCACTTCTTTGACACACTCATTGAGGCCCCCAACTGGACACCCGACGGGAAAGCCCTGGTCTACAACAGCCATGGCCGGATTTTCCGGTATGATCTCGCCTCCGGTTCCATCGATGAAATCGATACCGGCTTTGTGGATGACTGCAACAATGACCATGTCCTTTCCCCGGACGGCACCTGGATTGCGGTCAGCCATGCCACAAAGGAAGACGGAAAATCCAGGATCTATACCGTTCCCATGACCGGTGGCGTGCCGCGCCTCATCACGCCCCTGGCCCCGAGTTACCTGCACGGCTGGTCGCCCGACGGACAGACCCTCGCCTACTGTGCCGAGCGGAACGGAGAGTATGATATCTACACCATTCCCGTCCTGGGCGGACTCGAAAAGCGCCTCACGGATGCTCCGGGACTCAATGATGGCAGCGAATATGATTCGGCCGGAGAATACATCTGGTTCAACTCGGTCCGGTCCGGTCTTATGCAGGCTTTCCGCATGAAGGCGGACGGTTCGGAGCAGACCCAGATGACCTTCGATACCGGCTGGAATACCTGGTTCCCACACATTTCCCCGGACCGGAAACTCGTCTCCATGATCTGTTACCGCAAGGGGGATGTCGCGCCGGGAGAACATGTGCCCCACAAGCATGTCCAGATCCGTCTCATGAACGCGGACGGCTCGGACGTCCGCACCGTGGTCGAGCTCTTCGGCGGTCAGGGCACCATCAACGTCAATTCCTGGTCCCCGGACAGCACGAAGTTTGCCTTCGTCTCCTACCAGATCCGCGGACAGGCCTGACCGGTACCGGGTCCGCAGAAAAAAGCGTTGCGGAGACCTTCCGCCTCTTGAACGCCGGCACAAATCGGGCTACACTATAGCTCAGTGACATGAATTCATCAAAGGAGAGACTGGATTATGAAAATCGGTGCTCAAATGTTTACCACCCGCGGAACCTGCCAGACCCTGGAAGGTTTTGCCGACACCCTCAAACGGATTGCAGACATCGGCTACACGACGGTTCAGGTCTCCGGCACCTGCCCCTATGAAGGTGCATGGCTGCGCGACCAGCTCAAGGCCAACGGCCTGGAGTGCGTCCTGACCCATATTCCCGTTCCACGCCTGACCGGTGAACTGGATAAGGTCATCGAAGACCACAACACCTTCGGCTGCAAATATGTCGGACTCGGCTTCTGGGCCTTTGACGAAGAGCGCAACATGACCTGGGACCAGTGGATGGAAACCTTCCCACCCATCGCCCGAAAGCTGAAGGAAGGCGGAAAGTACTTCATGTATCACAACCACGACCGGGAATTCATCCGCGTGGATGGCAAAACCTACCTCGAGAAGCTTGCCGAAGCCGTTCCTGCCGATGAAATGGGCTTCACCCTGGATACCTTCTGGATTCAGGCCGGCGGCGGAGACCCTGCACAGTGGATTGAGAAATTCAGCGGCCGCGTTCCCTGCATCCATCTCAAGGACTACGCTTTCGGCCGTTCCATGGCAGTCGTCGGCGAAGGCAACATCAACTTTGACCGTGTCTTTGAAAAGGCCGAATCCAGCGGCACCCAGTACATGCTCGTCGAGCAGGATGACTGTCACGGCGAAGATCCCCTGGACTGCCTGAAGAGAAGCTATCTCTACCTGAAATCCTGTGGATTCAACTGATTTTTCCCCTGTCACAGATCATGCGCTCTCCCGCCCGGAGAGCGTATGTTTTCTTTCCTTCTGTTTTTCCCTGGCCGGCTCTGTCCCGGACAGATGACATCCTTTCATGAGGTAAGCGATGACAATCCCTGAGATTCTGGAAAAAATGCTTCAGTTTTCCGGCGGCAACCGCCGCGATATCGCCCATTTTGTCCGTGTCTGGGCCTATGCAAAGACCATCGGGGAACTGGAAGGCCTCGATGCGCGCACGGAGTTTATCCTGGAGGCAGCAGCCCTCACCCACGATATTGCCTGTCCCCTCTGCCGGGAGAAATACGGTCACGCCGACGGGAAGCTTCAGGAAAGGGAGGGCGGTCCGCTGGTCCGACGTTTCCTTGCCGGCAGCGGCCTGGATGCTTCCGTCATCGACCGTATCGCCTTCCTTGTGGGGCATCATCATACCCTCGCCGGCATCGACGGACCGGACTGGCAGATCCTTGTGGAAGCCGACTATCTCGTCAACGCCTCGGAAAACAGTTATGACCCGGAAACCATCCGCTTCTTTATGGACCACACCATGAAAACGGACGCCGGGAAACGACTGTGCCGGGAAATCTTTGTACTCTGAAGGGGAGGTTCAAGATGAAAACCCTGTTTGCACCCGGCTGTGCCCTCCGGAAATACAAGCCTGAACTCATCGACCGCATGGCCGCCTTTCTTCTGGAGAGGGGGCTTGCCGACGGTGTCTATACCACCTGCTGCAAGGAAGAGGAATGCTTTGAGGGGGAGATCACCCTCATCACCTGCTGCCCCGGCTGCAGCCATCACTTTCAAGGGAGCAATCCGGAGGCCCGCATCGTTTCCCTCTGGCAGGTGCTTCTGGACACGGATTTTCCTTTCCCGGACTATCACGGTGAGAAAATGTCCATCCATGATGCCTGTCCCGCGCGGCACCGGGATTCCTCCGAAATGCAGGTGTCTTCCCGGGAATTGTGCCGGAAGATGAACATTTCACTCGTGGAACCGGCATGCACACGGGAGGAAACCCCGTGCTGCGGAGGCTCTGCTCCTGACCTCGCCACCCGCGTGGAGATGGCCCGCCGCCGCGCAGCCGCTTTTTCCGAAAAGAACGTGGTAGTCTACTGCACCGGCTGCACCCGCAGTTTCAGCGTGACGGAGGTTTCCCCGAGACATCTTCTGGATCTCCTGTTCAGGGAGACAACGAAAGGCCTCTATCCTCCAGGCTATGTTCAGGCATAACCGCACTCCGGTCGCTGCGCCTCCCGCAGAAGATGCCGCAGGCTTCTTTCCCGTTTTCAGAAAAAAAGAAGGCAGACCCGGAACAATTTGTCCTTCTCATTCGTCTATTTCTGTGAGCGGGCTGATGAGCCCGCACCACATCAACTTTGAAAGAAGGAAATGACATGAAAAAGATATTTGCAATGATTCTGGCCTGCCTGATGCTCTTCACACTGCAGACAGCAGCCCTTGGTGAAAACAACAGCCGCATCCCTCTCGCCGGCGGATGGAGCCGCGCCGAATCTCCGGCCCTCACCCCGGAAATCCGTGAAATCGCCGAAACCGCCATGCAGGATATTGCCGGCGCGGAATATACGCCCGTAGCCTATATCGGCAGCCAGGTGGTGGCCGGCACCAACTACTGTCTGCTCTTTAAGTATGTCACCACGGATTCCGATCCCATCTCCAGCTATGCACTGGTCACCATCTACAAGGACCTCGAAGGCAATGCTGATGTGCTGGATATCTTCGACTGTGAGGCCGAAAACGGATCGCCGGATCTGCTCGGCGGCTGGAAGCCGGCCGATGACCCCACCGTCACCGATGCCGCCCGTACTGCCCTGGAGAAGGCCCTGAAGGACACAGACGCCGGGGCACTTTCCCCGGTGGCTCTCCTGGCCACACAGCTGGTCTCCGGCACCAACTATGCTCTGCTCTGCGAAGTCACCTCTTCCGCACTGAGCCCTGAGGGTTCCTATATGATCGTACACGTATACGAAGACCTGAGCGGAAACGCTGAAATCACCGAATCCTACGCCTTCCTGCCCTCCAACGGCTGAAAAGCATGCAAGGTGTCCTGCCCTCCGGGCAGGACCTTTTTGTTTGCCGTGAAAACTATTTTTTCTTCCTCCGCCCGGAAAGCATTGCTTTTCCAGACAATCTGTTTTATTATTAATTGTATGAAATCATGCATAGAGAACCAGATGACCTCCATGGCCGGCATTTTTCCATGCGTCTCTTCGGCGCATCCGGAAACATCCCGTTTTCTTCTTTTGCCATGCACGGGCCTTTCGTTCATTTGGTGTTCAGCAGGAGGCGAAAGCAAGTGGATAAAAAACGTATAGCCATTGAGCAGCCCGAAAGCTGTATGGTGTTTGACGTTTCCGTCGGTGAAGACAGCGTTGTTCTGGACCGGTACCTGACCGATGACCTCGAAAAAGTGGTTCTTCCGGAGGAAGTCTACGGCAAACCTGTTACGGAAATCGGGCCCGGCTGTTTCTTCAATCACCCGGAAATCACCGAAGTGGTGTTCCCTGAAACCCTGACCAAGATCGGAGAAAGTGCCTTTGCACTCTGCAAGGGGCTCCGAAATCTTCTGCTCCCGGACAGTGTCTCGGACATCGGCGTCCATGCCTTCCGCGAGTGCACCGGGCTCCGGAAAATCGTCATGCCCTCCAGCCTCAAGTGCATGAAGGTCGGGATCTTCTCCTACTGCTATCTGCCGGACAACGTGGAAATCACCCTCAAGGAAGGTCTCGAGAAGATTGACCACGGCGTCTTCTTCTCCAGCGACGTCCATCTCCACTTTCCCCTCCGGCTTCCGGAAAGCGTATCTTCCATTGCGGAAGGCGCGTTCGAGCCTGGCATGAAGATTCTGACCTCGCTCCCCTACAATGCAAAATGGTTTGAGAAATAACCCGTACGCTGTCCCCGGTCGGATTCCCGGGGAAAACGAAACCGCATCCTGAAAGAGCTGCCCGCCCAGGCAGCTCTTTCTCGGTCCGTACAGCCCGCATGCAGACCTGACCGTCTGACCGGCCTCCGCCGGTATGGTGCTTTTCCGTGCGGCGGAGTACAATAGGACCATCGGCAGGTTTTCCTGCCCGTCCACATGCAAAACTTCTGTCCGGAAGGAGTCTGAAAGATGCAGCTGCTGAAAATACAATGCACAAGCTGCGGCAGCCCCATGGAAGTCAGCCCGGGGATCAACCGGGTCCGGTGCCCTTCCTGCGGCATGACCTACCTGATTGACAAGGGAAACAGCCGGAAGGATCCCGGTTTCGTTGAGGATGCCAGCGGAGACAATCCCGTCGAAGTGCTTCTGGTGCCGCTCTCCAACAACACGCTTCCCATGCACACATACGATTACAAGGGTGCTGCCAACACCGGCAGCACGGATAACCCATGTCTGTATCCGGAAGCCGGAAACTGGGATTTTCTGGAGAAGGCCCTGCTAAGACAGCTGGATTTTGTCGCATGCCTCGCCTATGTTTCCGATGAAGCCTACACCATCGACATGGGCAGTTTTGCCATCAACCGGGTCTGGATGTACTATAACCCCGTCTCGGTTCCGCCCTATCTCACCTCGCTCACCCCCGGACAGACCCAGGAGCTGGTGGAACCTCCGAAAGCCTATTCCCATTACGGCAACTGGACAAGCCGTCTGAAAAAGAAGGGTGCCCGAACCCCCTACTATGACGCCGCAAAAAACGCGGAAAGCAATGCAGCCTCCCTGAAAAGCCTCGAGCGCCTGATCCGGAAATACCATATCGAATACGTCGATGAGGTGCGGTATACCCCGCTGGAAAGTGAGCATTACTATAAAAAGCGCCTCTTCGGGGGCTACCGGGATATTTACCGGTACTGGACGACCCGGTACACCAGCCGGAGAATGTACGCCCGTTTTTCCCCGGAAGACGCCCGGCCCTTTCTGTCCGACCAGATGCTCTCCGACATCCAGCGCATGAAAAACGTCCGGTGCATTGAAGACATCGCCGCGATCATCTACCGGGAATTCAGCAAGGAAGGCGGACTGGACTTGAACACCCATGGATACATGAACCTGGAAATCAAGGACTCCCAGATTGTCGTCAAGAACATCCGGTATATCGACCTTCCGGGGGACCGGGGCCGCCACTGGAAAGGCGATGAGTGGGTCTATATCACCTACAGCCACTACGGCATGCAGTCTCTGAACCGGCAGGAGCACGTCAACATTCTGGCCTCCCTCCTCATCCGCCGCCTGAATGAACTGACCGCCGCCAACAACGACACGGACTGGAACCTGACCCATTGGTATACCACGTCCGGCAGCGATTCCAAAGTCGGGCTGGACCTGCAGTTCATGCCGTCGGTGAAAGCGGTCGGCGTCTACAAAAGCTGGGTCTGATCCCAAAGAATGTCCGGATGCGTAATACAAAGGAGAATGGTTATGACCGGATATATGCAGGAAATGCGGAAGCTTGTCGGGCACCGGACCGTCATCCAGTGTGCCGCGAGCATCCTCTGCATCGATACCACGGGCCGTCTTCTGCTCGGAAAGCGGTCCGACAACCACCTCTGGGGGTATTCCGGAGGTTCCGTGGAGATTGACGAGCCTGTCGAAGACTGTGCCAGGCGGGAACTTCAGGAGGAAATGGGCCTGACCGCAGGCCGGCTTGAATTCTTCTGCGTGAATTCCGGGCCTGAGGCGCATTATATCTATCCCAACGGGGACGAGGTTTCCAATTTTGAGATCGTCTATCTCTGCCGGGACTGGCACGGTGAGCCCCGGGCTGCGGACGGTGAAATGCTTGAGCTGCGGTTCGTGGATCCCAGGGAAATCGTTCTTTCCGACATCCTGCCCCCGATCCGGCCCGTATTCCGGAAGTATCTTGCGGACGTCTGCAGGCTTCCGGAATCCGAAAATCCCTGACCTCCGGATGGGCGGAATCCACGCCTTCCAGGCACTGAAAAACGGACTGCGGTTGTCCCGCAGTCCGTTTTTCCATGTCCGTCTCAGAGACTGAGCAGCACAATGCTTGCCGCCGACAGCGCCACGCCCACGAGGGTCATCTTCGTGGGCTTTTCCTTGAGAATCACAAAGGACAGCACGGCGCTGAACACAAGCACGCCGCCGTTGACAACCGTATAGAGAATATAGCTGGGCACCGACTGCAGAAGCAGCATCAGGAGATACACGGCAAAGGCAGCGCACAGGCTGCTGGCCACGGCGCTCAGAGCCGCACGCTTTCCCATGGCATAGGCTTCCCGGAGACCATTCCTGTGCAGGATCAACATGTAACCCAGCGAGATCACGGCCAGAGAAAGGAAGATCAGGAGGATCATCTCATTGCGTTCATCGGAGATGGTACGCTGCTGGGCATCCATGACCACTCCGTAGAAACCGTTGGTCAGGAAGAGCGAAATGACCCAGAAGAAATAGCCTTTCTTCACCCCGGTGAACCGGAGACCCCCGGCGTTGAGCACCACAAAGGCGGCCAGCATGACGGCAATGCCCAGGAGCTGGAGACCCGTAATATGATCTCCCCAGAAAAGGGCGGCAAACAGCAGGCAGACCACCACATTGCCAAAAAGCATCATGATGCTCTGAAAGGTGTAGGGCCCGCGCCGGGCAGCCTGGATCATGCCCAGGTTGTAGAGGAAAAGGATCACACCGTTTCCCATCCCGAAGAAGACCGTCGGAAGGGACGGCGAAAACCTGCCCCCGTTGAGCAGGAGCGTCACCACCGCCACCAGCACCCCGTAAACGGACGAGAACACCGGTGTGGCGATATCCGGTGAGCCCTTGTAATTGCCGGAAAACAGCCGGTTGCAGAACGACTGGCCCGTATAGAGTGCAACGCACAGAAAGGTCAGCAGGATGATACGGATATCCCACATAGCATGTTCCTCCGTTTTCATGAGAGGACGGTCCCCTTCCCGGGCGACCGTCACGCAGAATGTCTTTGAAAAACCTTCCGACGAAAGTATAGTGCCTCTCTTCGATGCCTGCAAGACGCACAGGCAGGGTTATGCGGGGCCGCTGTCTGCTTTTTTCTCTTCCAGACGGTTCATGGCCTTCCGGAACTGAAAACGGAAGAGGACGGCTGTAAAGGAGATGGCCAGGGTATCCGCCACCGGTTCCGCGAGGTAGACATCCATGGCCCGGTCGCCCAGGATTCCCAGGGCCGG
>ONVN01000363.1 GCA_900321295.1 uncultured Eubacteriales bacterium | reverse complement strand
CCCCGGCATTTTGTATGTATTGGATCGTTTCTGTCCGGGTTTTTATCGCATCCGCACGCGTTGTATATAATGATTGGTCTTCTTCAGAAAAAACACTTGCCAGACATAGAATCGACAGGTCATCATGAAGAAGCAGGTTCTTCAGATGAGAAAAGAGCCTCTCGTCCACCTTCCAATTATCCTGAAGATGCTCATTCTTCCCGATTTCTGCATCCCCACATATTGTTACAGCAATCTCAATATCGCTTCTTCCCTGATATGTTTCACAGGCAATATATGTGTTCACAGGCTGCATTTCTTCATCGATGATGACAACCCTTGTCCCTGCCCGCAAATGCGTATACAGCCACCACGCATTAACCTTTAATGCTCCATCTGCCGGGATTGCGATGCATCCTCTGGTCGCTTTTTCCCCCAGCGTCTCCGTATCCGTATAGATTTTCTTGCCCCGGATCGTCTGATATCCGATCTGCTCAAGGGTTCTGGTTCCATCATATGAAATGCGATATTCATATGTTTTCCCATCCATTCCTGCAGGGCCAAGGTGCAATCCTGTCAAAAAGCTGCCCGCAGGCGTTTCCCATGCAGACTGACCGTATTTTACCAGTCCTGTTGACACGGTTGCCTCAGCGATTCGTTTTCCATACTCATATACATAGAGACGCTGCTCTTTCTTATCAACCAGAAGGCCGTATTGATTATCCGGCATGACTACCTTCAGGGATGCTGTAAGCAGATATCCCTCAATCAGTTTCCCGTCTTCCTGTCTCCATGCCCTGACTTTTGTCCATCCATCTGTCCCAACTTCCAGCACCTCAAGTGCCTGTTTTTGTGGATTTATCTTTCCAGCACTTGCACTTCGCATGGACGGTTTTTCCTTTACATAGACTGCTTCCGCACCATTGTAGACGACAGAAGGCTGCATCATGATCTCCCATATTTCGGTGTCTGACATGTTTCTTCGGGGAACAATGCTTCCTGTAATGCCGATGGAAAGATCATATTGGTCGCTGTTTTTGCTGTCCTGAACAAATACAGATATATCCGGAAACGCTTTTCCGTTGCCCTCTGCATAAACAGAAACCAGGTATTTTCCGCCCGAAACAAACCGTCCGTTGTTTTGTCTGCCATTCCATACTAATCGGGCATTCGTTTCTTTCTTCACCTGCTGAGAGACACGAGCAAGAAGTGTACGCTGTTCATCATCAGAAAAAATGTCCATCACAATGTTGCCGGCCTGTGCTAGTGCACAGTCAACCGACCACATTTCGCCATCGTTCAGGTACAATATTTCAGAAGACGGAACAGCATAAAGTACACTCTGGAGGTTTTTCGACAGAGTGCATACTTCGCGTGCCTCTGTGCAGGTGCCATCCACAGCACGAAAGACGAAAGAAAGATCGTATGCTGCGCTAGCAAGCGGCTGACCAAAGCTGCCAGCTCCGTTCCATACCAGTATATTTTTACCGGCCACTACTTTCATGGAATCTGCATAACGAACATTTCCATCCGTATCCGAAACATGAAATGTGATGGTTCCTTCTGTCCGGACATCTATGACAAATTCATTGGCACTGAAGCCAACGACTTCATCAGGTGAGCTGATGAAAATTCTTCTTTTCTGGGATAAATCCTTCAGTTCAAGTTTTTGAATATTCAAATCAGATACTTCTTCTTCAGGTTGTGCCTCCGCAAATGACGTATGTTCCTGGCCAGACTGCGGAAAGAAGCTCAACAACATCAGCAAAAGCGTCATGAATATTACGCAGCCAATTCGCTTATATGCTTGCTTTTTCATGTTGCATCATCCTCCCTTTCTCGCCAATTTCCTTCCTTTGTTTTTACATATTACTGATTCTTTTTAGGCTGTCAAGTCAGCGTTTCGTTCTGACTTCCGGCAATAGCAGTTCTCTTTACCCATCTTTTCATTTTCATTTTCGTTATTTTCGTTATAAATCTCTCTGGTCTTCCCTGTAAAAATATCGCTTGACAAACACATCACTTCATGATAATATACGCTTCGTTGCCGATGCGGTTGTGGCGGAATTGGCATACGCGCACGTTTGAGGGGCGTGTTCAGCAATGAGTACGGGTTCAAGTCCCGTCAACCGCACGAAACCTGATCTCCTGTGAGGTCAGGTTTTTTTGTTGTATCGTTCTTTCTCTTTTGGCATCACATTCTTTTCATCATTTGGTCATTTCGAATAACTTGCCCTTCTGTATTGAATCATATATACTGTGCCAAGATGTAATTCATTTGAATGGGAGTGTAAGGCATGCGCAAAACAATAGGTATACTTGCCCATGTCGATGCAGGAAAGACAACCTTTTCAGAAAGCATTCTCTTCTCTGCCGGGGTCATCAGGAAAAAGGGCCGTGTCGACCATCAGGATACTTTTCTTGACTCAGATCCCATGGAAATGTCACGTGGGATTACTATTTTTTCCGGACAGGCTGTCATACCTTGGCATGATGACCTGATCTACTGGCTTGATACCCCCGGACATGCTGACTTCTCTGCCGAAATGGAACGTTCCGTCTCCGTTATGGATGCAGCCATTCTTCTCGTTTCTGCCGCAGACGGTGTTCAGCCTCATACAGAAACCGTCTGGCAAATCCTGCATGACTATCAGATTCCTGTCTTTATTTTCATCAACAAATGTGACCGTACGGACGTTGATCAGGATGCAGTTCTTCACCAGATACAGAAACGTCTTTCCGGTCAGGTTCTTGATTTGCGGAATTATGAGGGAACGCTTACCCCGTTTCAGCAGGAAACAATCGCAGGTTTTGACGATGTCCTGATGGAACATTTTTTTCAAGGACATTATGATGAAGAGCTATGGATGAATCAGCTCCGTTCACTCATTGCAAGCCGGAACTGTTTCCCTGTCATGTCCGGCTCTGCCATGACCGGCGAGGGGCTTCTTCCCTTCATGGATTTTGTCGTTCAGATGACTCAGGGAGCAGTACCGGATTCCAGTGAGTTTTCGGCTTACACTTTCCGCATACGCCACGATCCCAGTGGCATGCGTCTGTGCTTTTTAAAGGTATTGTCAGGCATGCTCCATGTCAAAGACACGCTTCCGATGCATGATCATTTCGAAAAGGTCAATGAAATACGGATCTACTCTGGTACACGTTTTCGTTCTGTCAGTGAAGCACATGAAGGAGATCTTATTGCCATCCCACTCACTGCATCTCTCCATCCAGGAGACAGCATCGGCAAGGCAAAAAAGCACATTCCAAACCGCGTTCAGGCGATGACCAGCGCTGAACTCTTCTGGGACAGAGGACTTGTCCCAGCGTTCAAGATGTCCGCCTATATGCACATCCTTGAAGACGAAGAACCGGCATTGGGACTTGAGGAACAGAATGATCATATTTCTGTTCAGGTTATTGGACCCATGCAGCTTGAGGTTCTTGCGCAACAAATTCTTGACAGATTCGGGGTTTCTGTTTCTTTTGGTGCTCCACGGATTCTATACCATGAAACCGTTGCTTCCCCTGCCATCGGAATCGGACATTATGAACCACTCAGGCATTACGCGGAAGTTCATCTTCGTCTGTCCCCGGCTCCTCGTGGAACTGGTATTCATTTCCGATCCTATGCCCATGTCGATGATCTTTCCCTAAACTGGCAAAGGTTAATCGCAACACATGTATATGAAAAACAACATAAAGGTGTCCTGACCGGAAGCCCCTTAACGGATGTGTATATCGATCTTCTTTGTGGTCGTGCGCATCTCAAGCACACGGAAGGAGGCGATTTTCGGCAGGCTGTCTACCGCGCCATTCGAAACGCCCTTATGTATGCAGATAACGTCCTGCTGGAGCCAGTCTGCGCATTTGATATTCACATTCCTTCTGATCTTTATGGCTCTGTCCAGAATGATCTGAGCAGAATACAGGCATCCTGCGACACCCCTGTCTACCAGCAGGATACTGTGATTCTCAGAGGAAGCTGTATCTACGAGCGCTTTCTCGCTTTTCAGGAACAGTTTTCCATGCGAACACACGGTAAAGGCAGTCTCAGAGTGCATTTGGATCATGAAGAGCCCTGTCACAACACGGATCAAGTCATTGCCTTGTTTCAGTATCAGCCACTTTCAGAGGATACTCCCAATTCTGTGTTCTGTTCTCACGGTGCCGGCTTTACTGTAAACTGGGATCATGTGCGTGATTTCGCCCATCTTTCCGATCCTCCACCTGAAGCACTTACCCGCGAGACACAGCTCATCTGAAAGCGAATGATTCCTATTTTCCCCTCGGGAGGCATCTGTATGTCCAGAAAGTCGATCACTCTTTTGACAATTCTTGCCGCATTTCTTATGATGTATCTTTCCTCAACGGCTCTGTCCGGCCTCCCTGCTGTGATATGTATGTGTTGCGCAATTGCCCTGACCGTCACTGCACTGGTCCGCACTTTCCGCGAACTGAGGAGATGAGCCCATGAAAAGGACGATTTTTATCCTTTCATTTCTGATTGCTTTTTCCATCCTGTTTTCGGCATATGCAGAAAGTACCATCATGATTGTTTCAGACCCTCACTACTGTTCGCCTCGTCTGTATCAGAACAGCGGACTTTTCATCCGTTCCATTTCCCAGGGAGACGGAAAGCTGGTGCATCATTCCGATCTTCTCCTGCGAGCATTAATTGCCCAGGCTGAAGCAATTCATCCAGATGTTCTTCTCATCACAGGTGATCTGACTTTCAACGGGGAAAAGGAATCCCATCAAGAGTTGGCTTCCGCCCTGGAAACGTTGGTCAGTCATGGAATCGCAGTCTATGTCATTCCCGGAAATCATGACATTAATTGCAAATCTGCCCTCAAATTTGTTGGGGACAGCTACACAACAACAGAATCTGTAACCGCAGACGAATTCAAAGAGATTTACAGTCACTTTCTTGGTGATATATCTCAGGAGAACATCGGCATCAGCTACACTGTTTTCCCGGCACAGGATCTGACGCTCTGCATGCTGGACTGTTCATTCTATGAGCCAGTTGCCTATACATTCGGGCTGCTGGATGACAACAGGTACAGTTGGTTTGAAGAGAAACTGATCGATTCCGAAAGCAATCACCGTTCGTTTATTTCTGCCACCCATCACAGCGTTATCCCTCATTCCTCGCTCTGGAAAGAGAGTTTTGTTATCCTCAATGCAGAACGTTTGTCCAGCACTCTCGTTCGGCATGGGGCCCGTATACATCTGTCAGGCCACCTCCATATTCAGCATATTTCCGAACAAGACGGCCTCTATGACATTGCCAGCGGCGCATTCTCCGTTTATCCTCACCGTTATGGACTTCTTACCGTGGATGATCATCACCACATAACCTATCATGCGTTACCGCTTGACGAGGCTTTGCTTCCAGAAGGGTTTATGAAGGAAAGCGAACAATGGTTCCGCACGACAACACAGACAAAAACTCAGTCCGCTTTGATGGATGCCAATATACCCGATCCAGAAAAAACGATCATGCTGGAATATGCTGAGGATCTTAATCTTGCTTATTTTTCGGGAGCATTGATGCTGCATGACCCTGTATGGACCGAGCGTGATGGATATCATCTCTGGATGCAATACAGTGATCGCCTTTCCTTTGGCCAGTATCTCAATCAGATCTTATCGGAAGCAAGTATCAATGCCTTGTCCTTATCCGTTCCATGATGCCAGGGCCACGGTACATGATGAAACATAAAAGTCCACAGATAGACAAGAAGCATGAAGAAAGCTGGATTGCCCTTATCAAAGCGGGTCACAGGCAAGAAAAAAAGCAGGCTGACCTGCTTTTTTTCTTGCCATTTTTATCGTACGGTTTCAAATCTTCTTCTGTCTTTTTTCTCTGCAGGGGTCGGCTGAATCTCCCCTGCGCTCATCAATGCATTTCGAGTAAGAAGCGGACCTACCAGTTCATAAACAAGCACACTGAAAAGAGTAACATTCCGTATAATCGCTGCTTCTGTTCCCCCTAGAACGGCAGCCTGACTGCACATCCCCAAGGCAACCCCGGCCTGGGGCAGCAAGGTGATTCCAAGATATCGCACAACATTCTGATCACATTTCATCAGCCTGCTCGCTTCTCGTGATCCAAAATACTTTCCTGCTGAGCGGAAAAGAATATAGATCACACCGACCAGAACGTACTGCCATGTACTGAACACCCCGAGGTCAAGTGCAGCACCACTGAGGACAAAAAAAGCTGCATTTAAAGGAGCGGTCCACTTTTCTGCACGATGCATAATATCTCCCGAAAATTCACTCATATTACAGAAAATGGTTCCCAGCATCATGCAAACAAGGAGAGAAGAGAAGGAAATTGTTGCTGCCCCAACCGGTATCTCCAGATAGCTCAAAGCGATTGTCAGCAGAACAAAGGAGATTGTCATGGAAAGTCGATTGGAATTGGAATAGAACAGTTTTTCCAGTTTCGCCATGATGTAGCCAAGAATGCTTCCCAGCGTCAGAGATGCTGCAATCTCAAGAATAGGATTGAGCACAATGGAAATCATGTCAAGGTTCCCACCCTGCATCGCTCTTGCAATTCCGAAAGAAACAGAAAAAACAACAAGACCCACTGCATCATCCAAAGCGACAATGGGAAGCAGAAGTCTGGTCAGAGGACCGTCTGCTTTATACTGCCGGACTACCATCAGGGTTGCGGCTGGAGCTGTGGCAGTTGCAATTGCACCAAGTGTAATCACTACGCTGAGCGGAAGCACATCAGGGCCCATAATCAAATGCAGCACAAACAAAGCCGCATCTACCAGGATACATGCCACAAAAGCCTGCAGTATTCCAATCACTGTAGCAGCTTTTCCAGTATGTTTCAGTTCAGACAGTCTGAATTCGCTTCCGATAGAAAAAGCAATAAATCCAAGTGCTGCATCATTCAGTAGGCTGACCTGTTCAAGTTCCTCAAAAGAGTGGAATCCAACACCAGGCATGCGTAATCTGCCAAGTACAAACGGTCCGATCAAAAGCCCAGCAATCAAAAAAGCTGTAACATCCGGAAAATTCAGGTGAAAAGCCTTAAATACCCGAGTGAACATCAAACCAGCAAAAAGTGCAACGGCAACCCATAAAAAGACGTTCATTTGCATGAAAACAATACCTCCTGACGCAAACGGTCGATATTATACTTTCAGTCATACTCTTTTGCAATCAGATTTTTCTTATCGTTTTCACATTTCTTTTTTCTTCAAAAGCAAGAGGGGCAGGATTTCTCCTGCCCCTCCAGCCGTGACAAATTACTTATGCCCGTTCGGCGCATATTGCCATGCATATTCTATGGCTTCTTCATTATAACTTACGACCTTGTTTGTGCCATGTGTCCTGCTGTTGGTAAAATGCAAGCAGATCTGGCCAGTCATATTATTATCTGCAATCGTATCACCATCATCATTATGAGGGACGCCATACAATGCGCAGGCAAAGGTTCTGGTGCCAACAGTAATCAGGGATGGCCTTCTCTGCCAGTGTGTACTCTCGGTGATCTGACTTGCCTTGGAAACACCATAGATTTTGCAGAGACGTGCCGTATCACTGGCCGTTAATGTTTCAATGTCAGCATGATTTCCACCTGACCAGCGATGCGCCCACCATACAATGCCGGTTTTTACATCGTAAACCTTAAAATTGCTTCCCTTCGGAATCAGTTCCTGAATTCCTCCTGTAAACCAGTCAATCTTTTCGGCAGGATAAAGGACCATACTCAGATTACTGTAATCCTGTGTTCCAACTGCGGTCGTTCCGAAAAGCTTATGCTGTGTAGCTTCACCAGCGATTCCATCCGCGGTCAGGCCATTTGCACTCTGGAATGCTTTCACTGCATTTGCAACGGCTGTTGTGTATTCGCTGGTCACAGATCCCTTGTAATATCCCTGATTGATCAATTCCTGGACAAGGTTCCTGACCCCTGTACCTGTGGAACCCACCTTCAGAATTGCATATGTGGCTTCAGCTTGGTTTGTACTTACGTCCGTGCTTCCTGGCACAGCTGTCGGGGCAGGAATTTCTCCGCCATCAGAATTCACTTCAGAAACACAGTCACTCCTCAGATAGCCGGTTCCGTATACTGTATTGACTTTGTACCATGAATATCCGCTTGCGGAAGTTTTTTCATAATATGCATAGACATTTCCCTTGTCCACCCGTCCGAGTACATTGGAACCGGCGGGTTTGGACCTGACATTCACACCACTCTTTGTCGTCTTGATATACCCAAGAATCGTGTCCGATGCGGATGTCGGAGCTGCCGTCGGTGAACTGTCACTTTCCGACGAAGAAACAACTGTTATGCAGTCACCGCGGATATAATAGTTTCTTCCGCCATACTTCACCTGATACCAGGTATAGCCGCCTCCGGTTGTCACATTTGTAAACGTCAGAATCGTCCCAATTGGCACACGATCCTTAACCGTTCCATCGGGACTGGCAGAAGTTCTCAATGCCACGTCCGTCTTGATGGTTCTCAGAGAGCCGCTTGTCGCAGAGGAACTTGGGACAGCTGTTGGAGTTGCCGTAGTCGAAGGTGAAACGGGTGTAGGCACTGGAGTCGGGGAAGAACCAGTATTTCCGTTTGCATCGCACTCTGTTACACAATCACTGCGGAGATATCCGTTTCGCCCGGATGCAGCACGAACCGGGTACCATGTATACTTTCCGCTGACGACAGGAATGCCCGTCACAGGCAGAATCGTCCCAGCGTCAGCGATCTGTTCCTGTGTGCTTCCGCCCGGAGCTGAACGCAGATTCACTTTTTTTACGGTCGTTTTTACAAATCCATAATACGTCGAAGGCGCCTCCGTGGCAGTTCCCGAAGGCGCATCAGTTGCAGATGAAGTACTGACCACCTTTACGCAATCGCTGCGAAGATAGCCTTTGACAGTATCAACATCAACGTAATACCATGTATAACCGCTTTCACTTCTCGGTGTTCCATAGAATGGAAATGTCTGGTTTTTTCCAACCTGTGTAATGACTGTTCCGGCAGGCTGCAGTCTGAGATTAACCCCAGCTTTTGTTGTCTGCACGTAACCGGCGATCACACTGGGTGGTGCTTCCGTAGGAACACTTACAGATGAACCACTTCCGTTTGTTACAGAAACACAGTCTCCGCGAACATAAACGGTGCGGCCTTTATAGATCACAGGATACCATACATATCCTCCCTGAGAAACTGGTTCTCCGGCGACAGGCAAAGAAGCGCCGCGCTCCTCCCAGTCCTCCCAGACCGCACCACCAGGCGTTGACCGGAGATGACAGGATGAAAGAATCAGAGTCACGTAAGTTGCTGTTTTGGCTGTGGATGAGGATGATG
>ONVN01000225.1 GCA_900321295.1 uncultured Eubacteriales bacterium | reverse complement strand
TTGCTGTATGCCGGAACCTATGAATTACAGGCAATGGTGCATTATCCTGACATGGCGGGCGAGAGGGCCCGGTGGGTATCTTCCGATCCGGTCATCATGACCGCCGGAAACCCGAATACGCCGGAGCTTGATCTGAATGCCCTTGCTTTCAACATGCCGGATGCGATCGGTCCCGGGCAGGACCTGACTCTGTCCTGGCAGGATATCGGCCTGTATCATTATGACGTCAATATCTACCGGGAACGTGACGGCCACCGCGTATGGCACAGCTGGAACGATCACGGCGAAACCAGCCTGACCGTACCAAGGGTGATGCCCGATACGCTGCCCAACAGTGTGGATTGGTTCGAAGCTCCCGGCACCGTTCTCCTGGAAGAAGGAGAAATCTACCATGTCCAGATCCACTTCAACAAGATCGGATACAATGCCGCAGAGCTGTCCCGGCAGTTTGCCGTACTGGAGACGAATTCCCAGACGGGCATCAGCCTGACAGTGGGCGGCAGCCAGACAGCCCTGAGTATCCCCGTGAACACCAGTGTAACGGTTCAGATCCATGCGCCGGACGGCGCGACAGCTGCCCTGGTCTGGGGCGGATATGACTGGCAGTGGTATGAACTGGATGAACACGGCGATGCCGAATTCGAATGGTCCTGGGGCGACCTGAACCAGCGGGTCCTCTATGCCCGGTACACAACGGAACCTGTCGGATCCTATGGAAACTGGGAAGACTACAGCTGGAATGGTCCGAGCAACCTTGTGACCGTCCATCCCACGTCAACCGGAAAGACGGCTGCTCCGGATGTGACCATGGCATCCACGGTCCTGACGGGCACTGAGGTGACCTTTACCGTGAACAACGCCGCCTCCTTTAACGGATTCCACTGGACCATACAGGACCTCGCGGATGACTGGGAATGGAGCTGGGAGGACTGGCATGGCGAAAGCACGCAGACCTTCAGCACCCGCGGCTTTGTCATTGGGAGAACGTATTATCTGAAGGTGGATAGCCATGGAACTGAGGGCCTGCTGCCGAACCAGACCGTGATCCCCTTCGTGGTGGAAGGCAGCGGTATACTGCCGGAAGCCCAGGCCAGCGTTCCCGCCTCGGTGACCCGCGGCGATGTGCTGGAGATCACGATTCTGAATGGCGGGACTCTGAGCCAGGCTCAGGGACTCACGGTCCAGGCAGCTCCCTACGATGCGCTCTATGACCGTTGGTTCGGAAGCTGGTATGACTGGGACGGAGAAGATACGATCCTGATACCGACCGCCAATCTGGAAGCGCGCAGCGAACCCTATATGCTTTACGTTGAATGTACAGCGGATGGCTGGGAAACCAGCCGCTCGGAATACGTCTTCACAGTGACCGAGTCTGCCCAGGCGAACCTTCACTTTGCCAGGACATCCGCGGAAACCCAGGAAAATATTGTGTACACGCTGTATGTCCCGGGTGCCACTTCCACGATGATCACGGTCGACGAGCAGCCCGGATGGACCATGGACAACACCTGGATTCAGGGCCCATGGGATCGGAACTACGCGGAAGAAACCATCCGCTTTGATCAGAACGGATCGCATGAAGTGCGTCTGTATGGCCAGTACGGCACGGATGAATGGGTCTATACAGGACAGAGTGTAACCGTCCAGGTGACAGGCGCGGACCTGGATCTGGAGAGCCTGCTGCCGGATACACTTCTGACCGGCCAGAACTTCCAGCCGGATCTGCCGGAGGGCATGACCCAGGTTGCCATCAATGTCTATGATGACACGATGCAAGGCCTGGAAATCTACTGGATGAACTGGGATGAAGGCAGGCGCAGCGATTACAATTATTTCGATACGGATTCGATGACCTGGGCTGTGCCCAATGACAGTGAACCGATGCACGGGAATGACGGCAGTGTCCTGATTCCTGCTGATTACCTGAAAGAAAATCACACCTACATCATTGACCTGCGCCTGGCGGTCCGAGGATATAACACGGCCCATCTGCAATATGTAACCTTCGTTGTGATATCCGGTACGGACAGCCGTGTCTCCTTCACCGTAACGTATCCGGATCCCACGCGCAACCCGTTGATCCAAGAGCATGTCGAGATTCTGGCACATGCGGAAGGAGCCTCGGTGATCCGCTTCTATGATGGACGTGGATGGTACTATAATACAGGTGATACGTACCAGGGTTTCTGGAGCACCACCGAACCCGGAACACGCACGATGTTTGCCCAGGCCTATTTCGGCGAGGTGCCGTGGACAGAACAAAACATTAACCCGTATACTTTCGACTGGGATGCTTACGATTTAGCCTGGTGCGGTATCAGCAACATGGTCGAAGTGACCGTGGAATCCCTGGGTCAGGCAGGCAGCTTTGACTTTGTGGATCACAGTACCGTGAACGCAAAACAGGGAGAAGTTGTGGCCATCGCTTTCACGGAGGCGGCAAATGCGTCAACCTACTATCTGCAAGTCTATAACCAGAACGATTATATACAGTGGAGTACATGGTCCGATGAAGAAACTGTGTATCTGCGAACCATGAACATACCGGAAGGAACCTATACGCTCAGGGGCCGTGTCAGGGGTACGGCCGGATATGAGATGAATGATTCCACAGGGACGGTTACCCTGATTGTGCAGAGTGCGGAAACGCTTGGGACGCCGACGATGAGAACCCCCGGCGCACTGACCGAGATTGAAGAGGAAGCCTTTGAAGGAACAGCTGCCGAGGTAGTGGAAATCGGGTTTGGCGTGACAGACATCGGAGCAAGAGCCTTTGCGGATTCCCAGCTCGAGCAGATCATTCTTCCTTCTTCGGTGGGATCGATCGGTGCAGGTGCCCTTGACAGCGGCGTGGCGGTTTTCGGCGAGTTCGACAGTTATGCCATGTATTGGGCACTGAGCAACGGATTCCGATTCTATGAAATGCAGTGAGTTGTGCAGGATGAACCCTGTACAGGAAGTCTGATGGGGACGTTTTCCATCAGGCAAACAGGCAAGGCGGCCGGGAAACCGGCCGCCTTTTCTGGGAAAAGCAGGGAGAAGAGGGTCCTGAAACCATGGTCTGAATCCGGACAGACCTTCCGGATTGTGATGAGGAAGGAAAGAAGGACAGTCAAAGTACAAGGAAGGTTCCGGGCCGGGCGTCCACGCCGGGGTGTCCATGGACAGGCCGACCATCAAAAAAAGCGGATGCCAGTGACATTTCATGAAGGGCGGAGAGAAGGCAATCCTTCCGTCCAATATGGGACGAATCTGCTTTTCCGGCTCCGATCTTCCGGAAAAGGCACGGCTGAAAAAGATTCAGGTTGACAATCCCTCAGGCGAAAAGTAGAATCATACAAAAGTATCATCATGCAACACAAAGAAAGAGAGGAACCCTGTTATGTATAAGGCCAGATATTGGGCGATTCTGATAGCCGTTTGTCTGCTGGTCTGCGGCTTCTTCGCATGGGCCAGCGGTGAATCGGTCATCATCGATTACAAGAAGCCGAATGAGCGTATTGCA
>ONVN01000024.1 GCA_900321295.1 uncultured Eubacteriales bacterium | reverse complement strand
TTGTCTGCTACCTGCTCTACCAGGCCGGTGTCCAGCATGCCAAAGATCATCCGGATGATCGATTTGCCCAGTTTGTGAATCGTGTCCGTCAGTAATCACGCTCAGGCCTGCTTTTGCAGGCCTGTTTTTTTGTTCACCTTCCGATGGCAGCGCAGATATGTATCCTGAGAACGCATGTTTCTCAGGATTTTTGTTTGCCAAAGAGCGCATCCCTGTGATATGATGTGATGCAGAAAAGAACAGAAAGGATGCTGTCTGTGGAACCGTTGATTTCCAAGTGGCACCGGGAACTGGAACTGTTCAGTTCCCTGAAGCCTCTTCTGATATTGGAGGGCAATGTTCTGGACCAGTACCGTTATCCGGTTGCTGGCTCCATACCCGAGGATGAACTTGTACCGCTTTCCCGCTATCTGCATGGCTATTTCTCGGATCATGGCTATGACCAGATTGTTTTCTATTCCAATCTGATCGGATTTATGAACCCGTATAACCCCGAAATGCTCGCAGAGTATGCTGCTCTGACCGGACAGAAGATTGAAAACGGAGTCATTCCTGCCGAATTTAAAGGCAATGAGGCAAAAACAGCCCCCAATGTCATCCGCCGCAGCATGCTGAATTCCAAAAAGGCAACCGTTCAGATTCTCGAGCTGGCGAGCCATTATATTACCACACCTGAACGGATGGATCAGCAGGATGTAAACAGTTTTAATCTGCTGCTGCAGTCTGCCCTTTCCGCTTCGAGCGTACGTACCATCTATGGCAGAAAACAGAATCTGCTGATCCTGGTAGTCAATAAACTGAATGATCTGCCTGCCTGGTTCTATCTGAACAACCCGATCTGTAAGACCATTACTCTTGAGGCACCTGACCGTGACGAACGTAAACGCCTCATCTCCGGACCGGCCTTTCCGACGTTTTTTGACAGCTCAGTCTATCGCACAGATTATCCCTATTACGCAGATCATCCGGAGGATCTGGAAAAGCTGCAGGATAAATTTGTGGGCCTGACCGAAGGGATGACCTTTACCGAACTGGATGCACTGCGTAATCTCAGCCGCAAAGAAATGACTCCGATCCGTGACCTGTGCAGTGTGGTTGATCTCTATAAGTATGGAATCCGATCCAACCCGTGGGAATCTCTTTCCATGAAGAGCCTTAAACATGCAAAGCAGGACCTTGAGCAGCGTGTCAAGGGCCAGGATGTGGCCCTCGAGCGTTCGCTGGATGTCGTGCGCCGCGCCGTGACTGGAATGAACGGGCTCTCCTCCTCTTCCACAGCCAAGCCCAAGGGCGTTCTCTTCTATGCCGGACCGACCGGTGTTGGCAAAACAGAGACCGCCAAAGCCCTGGCTGAAAAGCTCTTCGGTGACGAATCCGCCTGCATCCGTTTTGATATGTCGGAATTTGGTGAAAGCCATTCCGACCAGAAACTGATGGGCGCACCTCCCGGATACGTCGGCTATGAAGCAGGCGGCCAGCTCACCAACGCGGTCAAGAAACAGCCCTTCTCCATTCTTCTGTTTGACGAAATTGAGAAGGCACACCCCACCATTCTGGATAAATTTCTCCAGATTCTGGAAGATGGCCGGATGACAGACGGTCAGGGAAATACCGTATATTTTTCCGAGTGTATCATCATCTTCACCTCCAATCTGGGCATGTATGTGAAGGATCCGCTCGGAATCCGTCATGCGAATGTCACCATGGACATGACCTATCCTGAAGTGGAACATCAGATTCGCACCGCGGTTGAGGACTTTTTCAAGCTGGAACTCGGCCGTCCGGAAATTCTGAACCGAATTGGTGAAAATATCGTCGTCTTTGACTATATCCGTCAGGAAGCCGGTGAAGCGATCCTGAATGCGCAGATCAAGAAGATCGTCCGCCGCATGGAAGAACAGAAGCAGATCCGTATCATCATTCCTGACAAAGCCTTCAAAGAGCTGCATGATGCTGCGCTCAGCGACCTTTCCAACGGCGGCCGCGGCATCGGCAACCAGGTGGAAAGCCTGCTGATCAATCCCCTTTCCCGCTGGCTCTTTGAGATGGAAGTCATGTCTGACCGGACCGTCACCATTGATCATTTCCTGACCAAAGCCAATCCACCGGCTGTCGTATGTCATCTTGATGAGAAAGGAAGCGTCTGATTCATGAGCGACAAGCCCTATACCAATCCGCTCGACGGTCTGTATGAAATCGTCGGGGATCTCTGGAATATGCAGAAGCTGGAAGAAGCAGCGGCTCAGATGCACAGCGATCCGACCTCCGGAGAGAAAAAAGCCGCAGCCGTTTCCGCTGACCAGAAGAAGACCGAACCCGCAGCCACTCTTCCTTCCTTTCATCAGATCTGGCAGACAGCCGACGAGAGCATTGACTGGACCGATATTCTTTCCGGCCGGAACACCATGGGGATTGACCCAGCTTCTTCCCGATGGAAGTTTCTGCGGATACACGCGGAAAACGTCCTGAAAGGTTCTCTGGAAGACTATGCTGCTGTCCTTAAAGAAGTCCGTCCGCTGGATGATATGAAAAAGTATGCACACCATATCCGTGTACGTGCTCTTTCAGCTGATGAGATCGCTGTATCCTACGAGGCCTTTGAGGACGATGCCACCGAGCATTCGATTGCTTACGAGGAATACCTGTGCGGGATCGCACTGCGCTGTGCCAGAGATATCTTTGCCGTTCTTCCTGTGACACATGTTCAGGTCACCGCCTCCGCTTCGGGAAAACAGCAGCTTCAGGTCCGTTTCAAGCGGAGTGACATGCAGAAGACGCTTTTCAATTTCATCGATCCGGTTGATTTCGTGCGGGATCTCGGTGCACAGTTTGCGTAAACGCTCCATAACGCACCGTCTCGAAACAATCCAATCTGCTGATTACAATACAAAAACAGACAGCGTACGGCTGCCTGTTTTTGTATTCCGGTATTTTGATGGAAAGAATCCTTGCATTCCCGATGCTTCTTCGCGTTTCTTACCGAGCTGAAAGGAATTCGGAGCGAACCTTCAGTGCCCTGTCCGGATAATTGGAGATAATGATATCCGCTCCGGCTTTCAGAGACATCAGGATATCTTCTGCAGCATTCACTGTCCATACGTTGACCATGAGTCCAAGGGCATGGGCGGCTTCCACTTCTCCCGCGATCTGCAGCTCGGAGAAATGCGGATGAATCGCATCCGCCTTCAGGGCAGAAGCATATTTCCACGGTTCATACAGCATCGCATCATACAGAAGTCCGCAGGGGATCGAGGGATCGATTTCCTTGATATGCATCATGCTGTGATGATTGAAGCTTGAGTAAAGGACCTTATCCCGCATGCCTGTTTCTTCTGCAAGCTTGATCACTTTCTCCTCAAGATTCTTGTAGATGATACGGCTGTTCTTGAGTTCCACATTGATATGCAGTCCAGTCGGGGCAAGCAGCTCAAAGACTTCCCTCAGGGTGGGAATCGTTGCCTTTTCATATTCCGGATGCGTCTTATTGAAATGCAGGCGTTTCAGTTCAAGGGTTGTCATGTTGCAGATCAGACCCGTGCCATCCGCAACGCGGTCCACCTCTTCATCATGTGCAACAACCAGTTCGCCATCCTTCGCAATATGTACATCCAGTTCGACACCCTCAGCTCCCATTTTTGCAGCCAGTTCAAACGCTTCCAGCGTATTCTCAGGAGCATATCCGGAAGCACCGCGATGACCATAAATCAGTTGCATTGCTAATCTCTCCCATTCTTTGTTGGTAAGCCCAGGACATTATAACCTGTCATCAGACAAAAACAAGAGGGGCACGGGCAAAGCCCGCGCCCCAGGGAATGATTCATCGTGAAATGCTCTTCAAACCGATCAATAGTTGGTCAGGTTGTAGAGTTCGATAGCTTCGTTGATTTCACCAGCAAGCTGCTTCACGCATTCATCCACGTCTTCGATCTCGTGATGAACAAGTTTCTCGGTGTAGGACTGCACCAGTGCACGAGCCTGAGAGAACACGCTCAGAAGGCCGCCGGCATACTGAGGAGCAGAGCTGTGGAGCTGATCCAG
>ONVN01000108.1 GCA_900321295.1 uncultured Eubacteriales bacterium | reverse complement strand
TTATCCCGACTTTCTTCTTCCGAGACATTGAAATCATTCAGTTTTCAAGCTTCATTCAGGATAACTGAAAAGTCGGAATAAGTGCAACGGGAGGGGAGAGGGGAAACCCTCCCTCTACCCTATTTTGTGTGAAAACATAACCTGTTCGAGGTTTTTTCCATCGCCTCACTTTTCTGCAAAAAAAGTGAAGGAATGCTTAGAAACTGATTAACTTTGACTTTTAATGCAGGATTTGCAATTACCAGATAGAATACATCTTTTCGTAACCTGAAGGAACATCCAGAAGGGTTAAAAGACTGAGTATACGCAGTCTTTTGGAATTTGAAAAGAATATCACTTTATCTGGCAATAAGGAGGATTCACGAATGGCCGATATCAGCAAAATCCTGACCGAAGCTTGGGTCAAGGTTAACGAAGGAATTGGATCTGCAGCAAACAGCATTGCAGATGCTACCAGGGGGAAAGTTAACGAAATTAATCTGAATACTCGTCGTAATGAGATACTGAACATGCTCGCTCCCAAGATTGTGGAAATATACAAAAGCGGCGTAGAACTGCCGGAAGAACTGACTGCAATTCTCAAGGAACTCACAGAAGTTGAAGACAAACTTGCTGCACTGAAACCAGCTGTGTCTACAAAAACCCCGGTTATGGAGATCCCGGAAGAGGAAGATGAAACAGAGGAAGCACAGAATGCTGAAGTCCTGTCTGACGAAACAGATGAAGATGTTCCGGTTATTGATGTGAAACTAGAGGAAAAACCGGTCGACGTTGGCGAAGCCGAAGAAAAAGAGGAAGGAACAGATGATGTGGAATATGCCTTCACAGATTCTGACGAATCTTGTGAAGGTGAAGGAAAGCCTAATGATGAAGTAGAACATACGGATCCTGATAAGAATGACGGAGACCTTGAAAGCAAAGAAAAGAAAGGGCCTGTCTTGGAAGATGAGCAGAACGCACAGAAAAAAGAGGATGGCTCGCAGAATGTCGTGAATGAAATGATGCGTGGGATGGAGCAGGCTGCAGATAAGGTTGCAGACGCAGCAAGATATGCTGTGCAGAATCCGGAAAAAGTGTTCAACAAAGCAGCAGATGCAGCTGGGAAAGTGGCAGACGAAATCGGAAAAGCGGCCGATAAAGCCGTTGACTATGCACAGAAGGTTCTGGAGAATCCTGAAAAAGCAGCAAATACTGCGGCTGATCAGGTAGGAAAAGTGGTAGATGGAATCGGAAAGGCAGCCGATAAAGCCGTTGACTATGCACAGAAAGCTCTGGAGAATCCTGAAAAAGCAGCAAATGCTGCGGCTGATCAGGTAGGAAAAGTGGTTGATGGAATCGGAAAAGTTGCTGAAAAAGCGGCGAACGCATTCACCTCGTTTATTGAAAATCTTTCCCATAAAGATAATGATCAGAAATAAGCAAACATCATAAAAAAGCTGCGCACACTTTCATTTGAAAAGCGTGCGCAGTTTTTTCAATTCATGAACAAACCGCGCCAAAATATAGCTGATCAATGCTTTCTTGCAGTGCAAGACCGGCAGCATCTGGAGATGTCAGGTACAGGCTCTGCGCGTGAGCATCAAGAATGACTGGCATGCGATCATGAAAATGGGCGATAGCAGATGCAGCTTTACGAGTCAGTATTGTGAAAACAGGCTGCTGACCTTCAAAGCGGTACAACCCTGCAAAACAGGCGAATTGAAGGTTTTGTGGTTCAAAACGGTATTTGAGCATTGGTTTCTGGCGATGATCCCACTCGAAGTAAGCCAGCATAGGGATCAGGCACCTACGAAACATATAGCTTTCATGAAAGAGGGACTTCGTCGATACCGTTTCGCTTCTTGCATTAAAAACAAGTCCTTGTTCTGTATGAAAGCCCCATTGCATTGGGAAAGAAGCAACTGTTTTTGTAAGACGGCTCATCGCGAGAACGGCGGCATGGTCTCCTGGCCTGATTTCACCGCGCTTCAAAGTGAAATCAGGGGAATGCAGCTTGCCTCTGTTTTCGGCTTCCATCAAAACGTTATCCAGTTCAGACGAAACCTCTGTTTGAGGAACATAATATCGCGCGCACATCTTTATGCGTCCAATGTCACATCAAACCAAGTGACATAAGTCGTTCCAGGCTGCAGCATCGTGACAAATTCCTTGTCTTCAAAAGCTCCGCTTTCATGAACATCGGCAGGAGTGCCATGCCAAGGCTCAAGGCAGATAAAATCAGCGAATTTTGCGGTCGGACTCCAGACGGCAAGGGCTTCCATCTTGGGGAAACTGACGGTCAAGCCTTTTCCTGTTTTTCTGTTACAGAGATGAACACTGCGGCTCTTGAGGGATGTAAAAAGGAGAGAATCCCGCTTATCAATTTCCTCATGGTTGAGAGGCATGGTAGTCCCGTGGAAGAAAGGAAGAATCTCGGTTCCGTTCAACATTCCATCTTTGGTGACAACTCGGACACGACCTTCTTCAATTTCAGGGAAAATGAGATCATAATCTTCAAATTTGGCATTATCTTCCATCGGACAGATAAACGCAGGATGGCCGCCAACACACATGGGCATTGTCACAGCATCTTCATTTTCGACAGCAAACTCCGTTCTGAAGCCGTTTTTATAGACTGAATACCGAACATGGAATGCAAAATGAAATGGATATACCTTTTGTGTTTCTTCATTATCTTCAAGAACAAGGTCAACATAATCCTGCCCTTTTGCAGCAATCTGCATCATGGGATTGGATCTTGTAAATCCATGCTTTGGCATTTTGTAACGGACACCATTGATCGAAACCTCACCGTTTTTTGCTGAACCGCAAACAGGAAAAAGAAGCGGAGCGTGCTGATCCCAAACCGTGGGGTCTGCCTGCCAAATGACTTCACGGCCGTTTTCTCCATGGAAGGAGATGATCTGACCGCCCTGCAGGTCGATGACAGCTGCAGTGTTTCCGTAGCATAAGGTGACATGGTTCATGAAGATCATCCTTTCAAAATAGCATATAATTCAGTCTGGTTAAGAACCAGCCAGTCTGACTTGGGAAGATGATAAAACGACCGATATGCTTCTTCCAGAGGTATCCATGTGGTAATGTACCGGGAAAAGGAATCTGCTCCGTCACGCTGCAGAATGCGGTTTTTCTGCTCAGCAGGGCTGATTGTCAGATAAATCGACAGGTTTGCCCGAGATGCAATCGCAGGAAGAGTGCTATAGCTTCCTTCAAGAAGAAGAGAGGCATTATGGGGCAGGATCCAGGAAGGAAGAAACGTATCCTCATGACACCGATAAGGACGTACGACTGCATCCCGACCAGCAAAATGTGGTTCAAGAACTTCACGCAGCAAACGTTCCGAATCGGCATTGCCGCCAGGAATGGCAAGACGGGAAGCCGTCTTTTGTACCATTGGAATATAATAATCATCCATATGGACAACAAATAAATTGGGAATCATTTGCTCAAGATGTGCTGCCAGAGTTGTTTTTCCTGAGCCGCAGGGCCCATCCAGAACAGCAAAAAAGGGACAAGGTAAAGAAGAAAGAATTTGGACAGGATTCATGGCATTCCTTTCAGCCGGTTGGAAGGGCATAGTATACATGAAGAAACTGTTTCGCAAAGTCCAGCCATGCATAGGACGTTGAAAAACCTGATGCATACGGGAAAAGAATAATGAAGAAGGCAAGACATAATACCAGATAAATGATTCGAATTGCTCTCCCATAGCGTCCAAACCGTTCCTCCAGCCAGTTCAATGATAAGACGATGGCGAGAATCAGAAATGGAACCGAGGCAAAATAATGATATATATAAGTACCCCGTGGCACAAGAACCCATGGCAGGAACTGAGCAAGAAGTGATAGGAGAACAAATGCAGGATTTACAGTCCAGGAGGAACTGTTTAGATGGAATGAACCTGGGAGGTTTTCGCATAGGTATCGATGCCGCTTAAGAAAAACGAAGAAGGTCAAAAGGACTCCCGCAATTCCAGTCCACCACACTGCAGGATTTCCGAATGAAAAGATGGAAAAGCTTGTTCCTGCTTTGGAATAATAGGCCATTGCATAATACATAGGACGATATATGATCGGCCATTCATACCATGGAGAGTAAAAGGGATGGTCCATTCCCAAACGTGGGGTACTATGATAACTCAGCATGCCCTGCTGAGCCTTCCAAACCAGTTTCAGATAAGCGCCAAGGGATTGAGGTTTCTGATAGGAGAAATAAGGAATGTAGGAAAAAAGATAAATTGCTGCAGGGATAAGAACAAAGAAAAGCAGACACCACAAACAAAGATTGAAACATACATGCGTGGCACGTGTTGACCGTAAAGTAAGGGTCTCCCTGTATGGCGATTCGGGCGAGGTATCAAGCATCAAACGACTGTTCTTTGCCAGGAGAAGATGACGCGCGAGAGTCCAGAAAAAGAGAACGGCCAATCCCATGCCTGCATATACTCCGATCCATTTGCTGGCGATAGCACATCCCATAAAGAATCCGGATAAAGCAAGGTCAGGCAGAAGACTACGGAAGGAAGAAAGCGTGAGATCGCGCTGCATGAAGCGAAGCATAAAGAAATATGAGCAGAGAATAAACAGGACCGGAAAACTGTCGATCGTGGCAATTCGAGTCTGCGTATAATGCATGGTGTCAAGGGCGAGAAGAATCGCAGCAGCACATGCCATAGAAGTTTTCTTCGTCAGTTGCTTTCCAAGCAGATACATGACGGGGAGCATAAGAATTCCTGCAAGCGCTCCTGCGAAACGCCAACCGAACGGTGTCATGCCGAAGAGAGCAATAAACCAGGACATGATGACCTTGCCAAGAGGAGGATGTGTTGTTTCATAGGGATTTGAACCCTGAAGATGTTCGAAGGCCGTTCTCGCATGGTAGATTTCATCAAAATATGTGCCTGTATACCATGTCGGCTCACCTTCAAGTGTGTTTTGCTCATCGCAGAGTGCCTGGGGATCCGAATAAAGTGGTGAATCCGTATTGGCGTTCTCGCGCATGAGGACCGTGTAAGGAATCCTGCTCCCGGACACTACCTGCTGGCTTCCATCCTTTTTTTCCACAATTGATGATTCCCGGAGAATGACTTCACATAAGCGCAGGCCGATCTGATCAGCTTTGATCCTTACATATCTTCCGGAAAGTTTTTGGACTGCATGATATGTATTACCTCCAGTGAAAACAGTATCTCCGCCGCTTTTATGACTCGGCATCAGATATTTCCAACGGAAGCATTCTCCCTGGTCCATTTGTGCAGGATAATTTTCAGACCATACTTCTCCGTCTTCACTTGTTGCAACCGAGAAGTTCTGATAGGAAACCTGGCAGTAGTAAAGGAAACTGAAATCTTCATAGGGCCTGCCAAGATCGAGGACAACATATTCATCCAGTGAAGTACTTGTCCAGGGATGCTGTGGGGCAACCTTTGAGCCAAGATTCCACATAGCCAGGAAACTGTAAGCAATGGTAACTGCAGCAAGGGCAAATGTATCAATGCGTTTCCAATGCAGAGATACATCGGGATGAAAAGTAAGCGGAGATTTGCTGTTTTCAGGGAAATGCTTTATGGGCAGGAAGCGTGGAGCCGTGGTTTCTTTTTCATCAACATTCTTCATAGCAAGGTCAGATGCTGTCCAAAGGGCAAGTGGAATCTGAAGAAGATTGACAACAGAAAGAATGTTGGCGAGCCATACAGTGTCGGAATTCAGATGTCCAAGTGATGCACCAAGTCGGATTGCGTTATCAAGCACAATTCCTTCATTGACGAACATGGTGACAGAAGAAAGACAAAAGAGAATAAGGATTCTGCGGTCACGATGCAAAACAAAAGCAAGCAGAAAGAATACGACAGCAGGGAAGAGATAACGCTCATGCATTTTGATGCCAAGGGTATAGAGCAGAAGAAAAAGCAGAGCTCCCAGGAAAGGCAGATTTCTGATATTACCGGAGCGCAAATAAAGCAATGTGGTTGAAATCACACAGAAGGCCATGGCTCCATAGCCCAGAACAGACCATTGTGCGGAAAGAAAACCACAGACCAAGAAAAAGACGGTAAATGCGCTGTAAAGCATGGGTTCAAGCATCCACATTCTGGCCTGCCTGTTTTTCAACAAATGGGCACAGTGCAGTCCCCAGCCCAGCGCAATGAATGCAAGAAAGACAGAAGGTGCAAATGAAACACGCGCATCAATCGATGTCCAGTTGAATCCAAACAGGTAGTAAAGATTCGCTGTGTTGACTGTAGCATATGGATAACTTGAAAGCGTGTCCGTGTATTTTTCAAGAAGCCATCCGGGTTTCTGCCCCTGAGCAAATGGCAGAATAAGGATCAGAGCTGTAAGTGCGGCATAAGCAATCCCCGCCAGCATACGCTTCCGAACGGAACGATCACCCCTGACCCACGCAAGAACGATTGCAGATAAGCCAAGAAAACCGAGCATCAAAGCCTGTGGCTTTACAAGAACTGCAAACACATAGCAGGGCATGACAAACTGCCATTTTCCATGAATGGCAAACATTGCAACAAGGACAAGCAGGAAAGCCAGGACAGAATCCACCTGTCCCCAGGCAGCACTGTTCACAAGAAGAACGGGATTGAAGGCAAGCAAAAGGGCAAGAAGGGAAGCCTGCAATTGATCGGAACCGCGTTTAACAGCCGTACGATACATACAGTATGACAGTGCAAGATCACAGATGCCGGGGATGAACTTCAAAACAGCAACATCATTGATCCAGGCTGGCATTGTGCCGCTATGAAGAGCAGTAACCACATTGCAGAAGGCTTTATTGAGCCACAACACCAACATATAGGCAGGAGGATAGTCGCAAAACGATGTCGTGCTGTAAAAACGGGAAGGACCATACTGACTCATGGTTGTTCCCCAGGAGAGAAAACAGTTGATATCAACCGGATAACCATATATTTTGAGAGACAGAATATAGTGGATGATGAAGGATGCGAATAAAATCAGAACAACCAGATACGGTTTGTGAGTCATAGACTGGATACTGTTTTTGGGAAGACGGCACAGAAAAGCACCCAGGCACAGGACAAGAATCAGATAACATCCTGAGAGAATAAGCAGATAAGGCCAGAACGGGGAGGCTTCGGGTTCATCTTCCTCTGTCCAAAGATCATCTTCAATATCATGATGATCCAACTGATACCATCGCACAGCGATGGAATCCGCTGGAATGGAGTCCACACGCTCCAAACGGATATTGTCAAATGCGGCGAATCCATCACTTTCTCCGCTATATCCACCAAGACGGACAAAAACCGTTACTTCATACTGATCTTCCCCGGTTTCACCATACATTGTGACATACTGCCAGTCTCCGTTGGTATCAAAAAGACCGTCCGTATATACATAAAGGCCTTCAATGGACAAATTGGCTCCCCAGCCTGCATCAGAAATGCCTTCAGCACAGATATAGCCGGAAAGCTTATACAGTGATTCGGGTTCAACAGAAACAGTCTGTGCAAAGCGCGCGTCATTGCTTCCAAGATTATGGATGGATGCCGCTGTACCATTCTCCATGCCTTCGACACGGTCATATACTGTGTAACCTTCTGCAGTGAACCATGATTCCGTGTACCAGCCTTCAGGCATACCGTTACTATCCCAAAGCGAAAAATCTCCATTATATAGGAGATTATCCGGGGCTTCCTGAGCTGTGCATGGTGAGGGGTACAGGAGGATAATAGCAAAGAAAAGAGAAAACAGATGATACAACAAGCAGCAATCACATCCATGTTAGAGAATAGACAAGAAAGATCAGCACGTAACCTGATCAGTGGGCCAGAAGTGGCCGATGAAGGTTTTCCTGTGTTCCGGACAGGGACCGTATGCCTTGAGAGCCTCGATATGTTCTCTGGTACCATATCCCTTGTTTCGAATGAAGCCATACATCGGGTACAGTGTATCTAGTTCCTTCAGCTGACGGTCTCTCGTGACTTTCGCAATGATGGAGGCAGCTGCAATGTTATACGACAGTGCATCTCCATGAATGATTGATATTTCCTTACCATTGAGCCCGAGATTTTTCACCGCATCGATCAAAAAAATGTTTGCAGGAACGTTCGCCGCGGCTCTCCTCATGGCATTCATGGTGGCCTGAAGAATATTGACAGCATCTATTTCCTCTGGTGTTGCTTGTCCAATCCCAATATACAAGGCATTTTTCATGATTTCGTCAAATACTTTTTCACGCCGCGACTCAGATAGTTTTTTGGAATCATCAACCCATGGAATAGGGTCAGCATCAAGAGGCATTACAACACATGCGGTAACGACGTTTCCTACGAGAGGACCACGTCCTGCTTCATCCATTCCGGCTATAACGGCACCTGGTGTAAAAAACGACTGGTCATGGAAAAGCAGACGTTTCGCGTTTTCCTCCCGGTTAATTTTCGGCATGATTTGCAGCTCCTTCAAGGGATATTTTTCTTGGGGGAACTTCAAGGGTTATCCTTCCACATTTCCCTGCGCGAAATTCATCAAGAACGACCTGGCAGCATCTGTCATAATCACATACACCGCCTTTGAGTAAAAAGCCACGGCCGCGGCATACAGCTTCCAGAAGCGCTTCACCTTTTAAACTCGGGTCGCTGAAGCGGAAACGCTCCAAGACTGGTTCGGGCCGAATTTGCAAAAGCTCCTGCAAAAGTTCAATGGTGAGCATTGGCAGATCCACCACAGCATCTTTGACGGACCCGATATAACATAAACGTTTTGCAGCGCGCTGATCATCCAGGCGAGGCCATAAAAGTCCAGGAGAATCCATCAGCTGAAGATAAGGTCCTATGACAACCCATTGATTTGCTTTGGTAACACCGGGTTTATCACCTGTTTTTGCAATATTGGAACCATGCAGGGCATTGATTAACGTGCTTTTCCCGACATTCGGAACACCGGTAACCATAACTCGGACCGTTTTGTGGACACCTTTTTGTGCCGCTTTTTCAATGGCTTCACTCGCAGCTTTCTCGATCAGCCTCAGGACGTCTTTAGCCTTGTTCATATAAGCAGTACATGGGGCAGCTTCAATACCTTGTTCTCGGAACCTGTTAAGCCATTGACTGGTAATCACCGGGTCTGCGAGATCTGCTTTGTTGAGCAAAAGCACGCGTTTCTTACCTTTGATCATATTTTCCAGATCAGGATTACGACTGGAGAACGGGAGCCGGGCATCGCAAAGTTCGATAACAACGTCGCAACGTCCAAGCTGGTCGGACAGCAATCGCTTGGCTTTTGCCATATGTCCAGGATACCAGTTAATATCCATAATTGGTTCAACCTCCAAAGCGTTATGGGACAAAATACCCCTATTTTTATTCTACTCTGAATTTGCTGTTCGTCAACTGAACCTGAAAGTGAAACGGATGTCCCTTCCGACAAATCATGGAGAGAAAAAAGTGAAATATGCAAAAGCGTAAAAAACAAACGCAATATCAACATAAAAAAGAGAAGATTGTAAGAAACCTTTGCAAGAAGAACATAAAAAATGTGGCACTGGACTTTTTTATTTGAAACATGTAAAATGAAAAGCTGTAAATGGATGAACTGTGATTCCCGAAGATATTCGCACAGGATTATATAGGAAAGGGGACAAAAGTGTGCAGACTCCTGAACATCAGCCATGGGGACAGAGCCACCGTCCGGTTCCTCCGCCTCCGGAAGAATTGCCTCGGAAGCATAGAAGGAAAAACAGGACACGGCATTCGAAGACAGGCTTGTTTTTCATGGCGGTTGGCTTTGTGACTGTATGTCTGGTCATCTTTCGTTATCTAATTGTTCCGCTGCTTGTGATGATGAAGGGTGGTGCATGATGAAACGATTTTTGAAATGGCTTGCCAAAGTAATAGGTACAGCTGTCTCGCTTGTTCTTGTGATCGTTATGCTCCCGTATGCTACGAAATGGATTGCGAAGCTGCTCCCTGATGGGTCTCAGAATGCAGTGACCGTCTCGGCAATCCTGTCAAGACAGATGGAAGCATCGTCCAGGCTGGAAACAGCCAAAGTGGAAGATGAAGGTGTTCTATCTTCTTCCGTAGATGCTTTGCTGATTGGACAGGTGCAGAACGTTGTCATCCAGTATACGTATGAAGCAAGCCTTGGCATTGATCTGAAAAAAGTGAACATGCATATTAACGGTAGAACGCTTACCTTGGAGATTCCGCCGCTGGAAGTATTAACCGACAGCCTGACGCCTGTGAATATTGACCGCAATGATTTCTGGTTTCCTCTGACGGATGAGCGAAGACAGAAATTACTGGATGAAGAGAGAGTAAAATGCCGTGCACATTATCTTGAGGAAAATGATGAAAGCCGTGCTGCTTTTGAACATACCGTCGAATGCTTGACGGAGTGGCTTGATTCCATCCTGAATCAGACGGTGCGAAGCGGCGTTGAGATTGTGTGTGTTCGGAAAGAAAACGACACATAAGATAAGGACCGATTTCGGAATGTCGAATTCATTGGGAAGACCATGGTTCGTACAGAACGAAGTCGGTTTTTATATTGCCTTTTCCGAATCGGTCATGTATAATTTCTTCGAAAGATAAAACAGCGTTTGTGAAAGGAAGATTTTTATGCGCAAACAACTCCTGGACTTGCGTGAAGCCATGCATAAGAATGGGGTCAGCATGTATCTGGTGGTTACAGATGATTATCATGCCTCTGAGTATACAGGGAACTATTTCAAATGCCGGGCAAACCTTACTGGTTTTACGGGAAGTGCTGGAAGCAGTATCGTCACAGAGGATTGGGCAGGTTTATGGACGGATGGACGATATTTTCTGCAGGCAGAGGCACAACTGAAGGACAGTGGCTTTGAACTATGCAGAATGGGTGAGCCTGGTGTACCTACGATCGAAGAATATATCTCCAGTCATTTGAAAGCTGGGGATGTTCTCGGCTTTGATGGGCGAACGATCAGTGCGAGAAACTACCAGAAATATGTTGCGATTGCTGAGCGTACTGGGGCCAGCATCGTGAGCAGTCTTGATCTGGCCGGTGATATCTGGGAAAACCGTCCACCTATGTCAGCTGAGCCTGTGTTTGAACTGGGTGTTGAATTAACGGGCAAGTCGAGGACAGAGAAACTGAAGGAAATCCGCGACGAGTTACTCAAAGAGGAAGCGGACATTCTGTTGCTTTCCTCCCTTGCAGATATTAACTGGTTATTGAATATTCGCGGTGGTGATGTTGCCTGCACACCGGTGGTTCTTTCTTATGCAATGATCTCCCAGCAGGAAGCCTATCTTTTTATCAATCCTTCTGTTCTTTCTCCTGAGATACGTGCGCATCTCGAAGCAGACCATGTGGAAATTCGTCCATATCATTCGATTTTTGAGGCAGTGGCCTCGATTCAGCCCGGTAAGAGTGTGCTTCTGAATCCTGCCCTCGTGAACAGTGCGATTGTTTCTGTCATTCCGGAAACTGTGCGGATCAAGGAAGGACCGAATCCGACGGAGCTTCCTAAAGCAGTCAAGAATTCCACAGAAGTATCAAACTTCCGCATCGCCCATGTGAAGGACGGTGTGGCTGTAACGAAGTTCATGTATTGGCTCAAACATAATGTCGGCAAAATTCCAATGGATGAGATCAGCTGTGCTTCCAAGCTTGAGTCATATCGCAGGGAGCAGGAACACTATGTTGAGCCGAGCTTTGAACCAATTATGGCTTATGGTCCGCATGGAGCGATCGTACATTACAAAGCAACTCCGGACAGTAATGCGGCGATTGAACCCCGTTCCTTCTTTCTTTGTGATACGGGCGGCCATTATCTTGAAGGCACGACGGATATCACGCGCACATTTGCCATGGGGCCACTGACAGAAGAAGAAAAGCGCTGTTATACGCTTGTTCTTAAAGGTCATCTGCAACTGGGTTCGGCACATTTCCGATACGGTGTAACAGGTTCTTACCTTGATTATGCAGCCCGCAAGCCGCTTTGGGATGCCGGAATGGATTATAACCATGGAACAGGTCACGGAGTTGGATATCTAATGAGTGTACATGAAGGCCCCCAGGCATTCAGGACGAAGGAACTTCCGAATGCTCGGCCTGCAGTCCTTCAGCCCGGTATGATTACGAGTGATGAACCGGGGATTTATCTTGAAGGGAAATTTGGGGTTAGACTTGAAAATCTGACGGTGGTTTGTGAAAGTGAGACAGGTGCTTTCGGCCGGTTCCTTCATCTTGAATACCTGACAATGGTACCGTGGGACCTGGATGCTGTGGTACCCGAAATGCTTACAGATGAGGAAAAGAAGTATCTGAATCAGTATCACAAGCAGGTTCGTGAAACGATTTCGCCTTATCTGAATCCGGACGAAAAGGCGTGGCTTATTCATGCAACGCGCAATATATGATGTGAAATTGCGAAAAACGGGGTGAAAGACGGCATGAAGAAAGGTGATGCGACCCGGCAGGAAATTCTGGGTATTGCCGACCGTCTCTTCTGCACAAAAGGATATGACAACACCAGTGTGCAGGATATTCTGGATATTCTTCACGGAAGCAAAGGCGGTTTTTATCATCATTTTCCATCCAAAGGCGCTGTACTTGAAACATTGTGTCGTGAGAAAGCTGAAAAGGCACGCATACAGGCTGAACGTGAACTGGAGTTGAAAACGGAGACGATGCAGAAGCTCAATGTCCTGTTTCAGAATATGATGCCTTTGCGGATGGAGAATATTTCTTTTGTGGATGTACTGCTCCCTTTACTGGACCGTCCGGAAGGTATGTCTATACGGGTTGCCTATCAGGAGGCACTGCTGCATGCGTTTGAAAGGGATATCAACCGTGAAATTGTCTTGGGAACAAGCAATGGCACGTTATTACCTGTCACCAATGATGCCGCAGTTCCCATCCTTACGCTCCTGAATAGTTGCTGGCTCGAAGCAAGCATGCTTCTGGCGAAGGCTCAAAAAAGCGGAATTCTTTGCGAAACCGGAGCTCTGCAGCCGATCCTTGCCCGTTATCGTCGTATCATCGAAGTCATTCTGGATGCACCGTATGGAAGTGTTGAAATTATCAACCTTGGTGTCTGGGAACGGATGGCTCAGCATCTGACTGGAAGAAAATAAACAATCAACCTATTGAATGAAAGGAGATTCTTATGGCTAATGTTCCTACTCCCCATATTACTGCAAAAGAGGGGGATTTTGCACGCACTGTCCTGATGCCCGGAGATCCGCTTCGCTCGAAATTTATCGCGGAAAACTTCCTTGAAAATGCTGTTCTTGTGAATAACACACGCGGTGTACAGGGGTATACCGGTGAATACAAAGGCAAGCGGGTTTCTGTTATGGCAAGCGGTATGGGGATTCCCAGCATAGGCATTTATTCCTATGAGCTCTTTAACTTTTACGGTGTCGAAAACATCATTCGTGTTGGAACCGCCGGCATGCTGAACCAGAAACTGAAGGTACGTGATGTCGTGCTGGGCATGAGCTGCTATACCAATTCAAACTACGGGAGTCAATTCGGATTTCATGGCAGCCTTGCACCTTGCTGTTCTTGGGAATTGCTTTCGAAAGCCATGGAAGCCGGAAAACGTCTGGGACAGGTTCCGGTGCCTGGTGCTCTCTATTCATCCGATATTTTCTATGATGAATCTGGTTCTGCTGGCATTTTGCAGAAACTTGGGGTTCTGGCAGTTGAAATGGAAGGCGCTGCTTTGTATCTGAACGCTGCAAAGGCAGGTAAAAATGCGCTTGTCATTTGCACGATATCGGATAACCCTTTTACAGGGGAAGCCTTGAGTGCAGAAGAAAGACAGAATAGTTTCACAAAAATGATGGAAATTGCACTGGAAATTGCCTAAGGTTCTCACGTTTCTTGTGAATGCAGAACATACAGTGCATGCAGTGGAAAGGTTGATTCAGAAAAAGCAAATCGGATCGTTTTCCCAAGAATAATGATCCTGGCTTCTTTTCGGGTCAATGGTTCTATGAAAAAACCGGTCTCTGTGTCGAGGCCGGTTTTTTGATGTGTTTTCTGTTGATGTATCCCATAAAACGCTCAGGTCTCATCAAAAAGTGAAAGCTGACGCGGGGTTTTGAGGTCAAGCTTCGCCATGCGATCGTGAATGCTCTGCATACGTTCATCAATTGCGGAAATATCGTCTGCGGTTTTTCGCAATTCATCCGAGATGTCATGGGGAACGATGCCGTCCGCCTTATAACGAAGGTTATGCTCCAGGGAGGCCCAGAAGTCCATGGCAATTGTGCGGATCTGAACTTCAACCGGAACAAGAGTCCGCCCTTCTGCAAGAAAAACAGGCACTTCAATTACAAGGTGAAGACTTCTGTAACCGTTTGCTTTCGGGTGATGGATATAGTCATTGACGCGGATAACGCTGATATCATCCTGCTCTGAAAGAAGCTTCGCAACCTCAAAAACGTCCTGAATATATGAACAGACAACACGTACTCCGGCGATATCATACAGGTTTTCGACAGCGGAAGCCATAGAAACTTCCATCTTCTTCCGATGCAGCTTTTCAGTAATGCTCTGGAGCGTTTTCATGCGGTTTTCCATATGATGTATGGGATTCCGTCTGTGCTTTGTTTCAAATTCCAGATTGAGGATTTCAAGTTTTGTCTGCACTTGACGGATTGCCGCCTGATAACGGCATTGAATGTTAAAATATTCATCCAGCATGTATTGAAATTCTTCAGAAAAATGAATCAGTTCAGAACTTGGATCGTGTGGAATGGACATGCGTTTATTTTCCTCCCTCGGGCGTGACAGGTATTGTTACACAAAAAACTGATCCTTCATGTAGTACGGAAGTAACCCGGATGGTACCATTCAGCATATCGAGAATCCGGTGGACAATGCTGAGACCAAGCCCAACACCTTCTGATGACCTGGAGGAATCCGCCTGATAAAATCTGTCAAATATATGCTGAAGATCGCCTTCTTTGATCCCTATGCCGTGGTCGCGGACCTCAAAAAACGCGCGCTTATTCTCCTTCCAGACTTTAATATGTATTGTGGAACCTGTTCCCGAGAATTTGATGGCGTTCTGAATCAGATTGGTCCATACTTGTTCCAGAAGCGCACCATCTGAAACGATCGATACTTCCTGGAGGTCAAGATCCCAGAGAATTTGTTTTTCCTGCCAAAGAGTTTGCATTCGGAGGATGACCTGCCGCACTTGTTCATCCATGCGGAGATTGTCTTCAGTCGCGCTTTTTCCCTGCTGTTCGAGAGCTGTAAGACGGAGCATAGTATTGGAAAGACGTGAAAGACGATCGGATTCTGAGGCAATCATCTGGATATATTCCTGGCGTTCGTCTTCACTTAAACCGGACATGCTCAGAAGACGTGCATATCCTTTAATGCTTGCTATAGGCGTTTTGAATTCGTGTGAAACGGAAGAAATAAAGTCCTTCTGTACGTAGGATGTCCTTCCGAGAGCTTCTGTCATATGATTAAAGGAATGCATGAGTTCGCCGACTTCTCCGTGATCGTCTTCGGGAACACGCACAGAGAAGTCACCTTCTGAGATCCGGCGTGTTGCATCTGTCAGTTCAGTGATCGGATGCGAAATGCGTTTCGAACCAAACAGGGCGGCCAGAAGAAAAGCGGCAATGAAGAATACTCCGACAGACATAACACGTGTCAGTGTGCTGGAGTAGAGGCTGTACTGCTCTGCAGCCTGAATATACACGATTCCTGAAGCCGTAACAACACAGGTAATCGGCATACCGTTAAATGAACCAACAGTGGCGATTCCTGTATCACCGATGATATTCCGAAGGGCTTCTGCCTTGGGATCTCCGTTTTTCAGAAATAAAGTTTCGAGGTTTGAACGCTCGAGAATGACAAGGATTTCTTCCGTGGAAAGTTCTGTATCACGGTCCAGCTGCTGGAGGGTAATTGCGTACTCATGTTCACTTTGCAGCATTTCAGTCAGGATTGCAGATCTGTTGATCAATGAACCGAGTACCATCGCGGAAAGGCCCGACATGATGGCCACGAGAATAAGATAGACGGCAACATGGGAACGGAAAGACCAGGGAAGCACTTTTCCAAAACATTTCATGTTTTTTTCTCCGCCTTATACCCGAGACCACGAACCGTTTCAATCGTGAAATCCGGAAAGATCTCACACTTCTCTCTCAGGCGTTTGATATGCACATCCACGGTGCGCTCATCACTCTGAGCATCCATTCCCCATATCTCATCCATAAGCTGCTGACGTGTAAAGATCTGCCGCGGACTTGACAACAATTTGAACAAAAGGAAGAACTCCTTTTTGGGGAGCGTGATGGAATAATCACCTCTGGTCACGGTCAACGCATCATAATCCAGACAAGTCTGACCAACCTGCAGACGGTGGCTGGTCATTGCCCGCGCACGCCGCATAAGTGCTTCAACATGCAGGAGCATCTCATCGAGATCGACTGGCTTGGTCAGATAATCGTCTGCCCCGGAAGCGAAACCGGCCCGTTTGTCTTCCAGAGTATCTTTGGCGGTGACCATAAGAATCGGCATGAGTGGATGATCGTGCCGAAGGATTCTGGCAAGCTCAAGGCCGTTCATTCTTGGCATCATCACATCAATAATAGCAAGGTCGGGAAGAACTTTGGCAATCAGCTCAAGTGCCTGGTTGCCATCTGCAGCATTCAGCGTCTGATAACCGTTCAATTTCAGGAAGGCACACATCATTTTCTGCAAGGGGAGGTCATCCTCGGCCACAAGTATGGTAAACATGATCGAGCACCAGCTTTCAATTCATTGTAACATATTTCGCTCGGAATGGTGTGGCGGATATTGGCGGTTTTTGCCAAATTTTGTCCCGTTCTCCAGAACATGACAAAAAGAAAGGCCAATCACTCCTGAAGCAGAATACAACACATTCATGAAACTGTTGTGAACTCAGAAGTGAACGGTTTGAGGTATACTCAGAAGGAAATCTTAACCATTTCTTCATTGCATTTTTGAAAAACATATGTTAGCATTCTGCACTGCGGATGAAGCTGTTTTTCTTAAGGAAAACTGATTCATCATTATCTGTTTGGAGGAGTATGGCGTGTCGTCAGCTAAACCGAAATTAATTATTGTCGAATCTCCGGCAAAAGCAAGAACGATTACCAAATTTCTTGGGAAGGGCTATAAAGTACAAGCCTCACAGGGGCATGTTCGCGATCTGCCCAAATCACAAATCGGTGTAGACATTGAGCATGATTTCGAACCGAAATATATCACCATCCGTGGCCGCGGGGATATTCTTGCCAGCATCCGTAAAGAAGCCAAGAATGCTTCCCAAATCTACCTTGCAACAGACCCTGACCGTGAGGGAGAGGCCATTTCGTGGCATCTTGCGAATGTCCTGGGAATCGATCCGGATGCTTCATGCCGCATCGAGTTCCACGAAGTAACCAAGCTTGCCGTACAAAATGCAATCAAGAATCCGCGCAGCGTGGACATGAACCGCGTAAATGCACAGCAGGCAAGACGTGTTCTTGATCGTCTGGTAGGCTATAAGATCAGTCCACTTCTTTGGGCCAAGATAAAAAAAGGACTGTCAGCGGGACGTGTGCAGTCCGTTGTTACACGCATGGTTGTGATGCGCGAACAGGAAATCGAAGCGTTTATTCCTGAAGAATACTGGGACCTGAATGCGAATGGATATATCGGTTCCGGGAAAAATAAAAAGGATATTTTTCAGATGACGCTTTCCACACTTGATGGAAAAAAGGCAGTTATCGAAAATGGCATGCAGGCAGAAGCTGCAAAAAAGCGGATTGAGGATGCGCACCTTAAAGTAGCATCGGTGAAGCAGGGTGAAAAAAAGCATAATGCACCGGCACCTTTTACAACTTCATCCCTGCAGCAGGAAGCCAGTAAAAAGCTGAATTTTACAACTTCAAAAACCATGCAGATTGTCCAGCAACTGTATGAGGGGGTTGAAATAAAAGGGAGCGGAAGCACGGGTCTTGTCACTTATATCCGTACAGACTCCGTCCGGATTTCACAGGATGCGCTTGAAGAACTCCGGGCTTTCATTCCTGAAACCTATGGGGCAAAATATCTGCCAGAAACTCCCAATCTTTTCAAAGGGAGAAAAAATGCACAGGATGCCCACGAAGCGATCCGTCCCACAAGTATCCATCGAACTCCTGACTCCGTCAAAGATTCGCTTTCGCGTGACCAGTACAGACTATATCAGCTGATCTACAACAGAACTGTTGCAAGCCAGATGGCGCCGGCAACCTATGAAACATTATCTGCGGATGTTGAAGGTGATGGGGTTGGTCTCCGCTTTTACGGAGAAATCATGCGGTTTAATGGCTATACCGCTGTTTACAAGGATTCTCCGGATGAAGAAGAACAGAAGGTTCAGACCCATATCCCAGAACTGAAAACGGGAAGCCTTGTTCACATTGAGCAGGTTGACAACCGTCAGCATTTCACACAGCCTCCAGCGCGATACACCGAAGCAAGTCTTGTTCGTACCATGGAGGAAAAAGGAATCGGCAGACCTTCAACTTATGCACCTACTATCAGTGTGATCATTTCTCGCGGATATGTTTCCCGTGA
>ONVN01000120.1 GCA_900321295.1 uncultured Eubacteriales bacterium | reverse complement strand
TGACAACTCTTCGGAATCACTGTCTTTTTGATTGCGCGTCATCTTCTCAGATGACTTTGTTCTGTATCGTTTTCAAGGTTCACGCTGTACTCTCGCGAGTCAGCTTGCGTATAATATCACCGTTCCAGATTAATGTCAAGCAATTTTTTGAGATTTTGTTGATATTTTTAGGTTTCCGAACCCAAAATAGGTATATTTCCAGAATTGTTCGGAATATTCCAAATGATATCTTTTCATTTCATTTTTAATGTTTGCTTTTTTATTTGTTGCACGCAATACCTGTTCTTGGTAGAATGCTATATGCTGGAGGTAGCACATGAATAAGAATGATATTTTTGAGATGACATGTACTTCACTCGGATCCAATATGGAAGGCATCTGCCATTATGATGGACTTGTCGTCTTCGTTCCTGGTATGCTTCCCGGTGAAACTTCTTCAGTCCGCGTAGTCAAGACACAGTCCAATTATGCCTTTGGAATTCTTGATGCAATGCCCGATCCCCCTTCTGAGGTGCGCATTCAGCCTGATTGTTCGGCCTACCCCAAATGCGGCGGTTGTTCGGCAAGGCATATGTCCTATGAGACATCCCTTCTATATAAGCAGAATCAGGTCAAGAACTGCTTCCATTCAATCGGGCATATCGATATCGATATTCCTCCTGTCCTGAGCATGGAAGACCCTTATCATTACCGAAACAAATCCTCTTTCCCCCTTGGCGGTACAAAGGAGGATCCTGTTCTGGGTTTTTATGCACCGCGCAGTCATCGGATTATTCCCGTTGCATCCTGTACCAATGCCATGGTGCCTACCGATGAAATCTGTCATGCTTTCCTTTCCTGGATGAAGGCGCACCGTCTCAGTTCTTATAATGAAGAAACACTTACCGGCCTTCTCCGGCACCTGATCATACGGGTGAATCGTCAGCATGAATCCATGGTCACCGTTGTTGCAAGAAAAGCAAACGTTCCTTTTCTCAAGGATCTTTCGCAGAAACTGATTCCTCTTGGTGTTCGGACCCTGGTTCTGAATGTGAATCCGGAAGCAACCAATGTCATCCTTGGCTCCGAATATCTTCCTGTCTATGGGGAAGGCTTTCTGCATGATCAGATTCTTGGACTGGATTTTGAACTGTCCCCTGCTTCCTTCTTCCAGGTCAATGTTTCACAGACCGAAAAGCTATATTCCCTTGCCCTTCAGTTTGCCGATCTCACACCTTCCCAGACCGCGTTTGACGTCTATTGCGGAACCGGTACCATCTCCCTTTTGCTCGCCAGACAATGCAGGCAGGTGATCGGTATCGAAGTTGTTCCACAGGCAGTCGAAAATGCAAAAAAGAACGCTTCCGCCAATCAGATTACAAACGCTCAATTCTATACCGGGACCGCTGAATCCATGCTTCCAAAACTGGTTTCTGCAACCAGGGCGGATGTGATTGTTGTGGATCCACCCCGGAAAGGGCTTGATGCATCCGTCATCCAGACGATTGCTGACGTGTCACCTGACCGTGTTGTTTATGTCTCCTGCAATCCCGCTACACTTGCAAGAGATGCCGCTTTGTTTCTTACACATGGTTTTCATATTGAAAAGGTTCAGCCTGTTGACATGTTCTGCTGGACCAGCGATGTGGAAACCGTGTGCTGCCTGCGCCGCTAAAAGAAAGAATTCATTTCAGCGCCTTATAAGTCAATGAATGCGGACCATCTGAAAAAGTGTCAGGAATATCTGAAGCATAACAGCCAGCTGTTCAGGGAGACGGTTTGCTTCACTGCATCGATCAGATCATGACTTTGTTCCTTGAAACACATAGGTTTTCCACAAGAAAAACACCCTGTCTGTTGCGGTCCTTTTCAAAGAGCCAATCAACAGACAGGATGTTTTTCTTTCATTCGGAAGGCCTGGATACATGCATCCATCCGGAGAATCGAACTTTCCGCGGGAAAAAACTGTTTTAAGAGCTTATTCCAACAGAAAGCCGATATCTCTCATCCGAAAATCTTGAAAGACAGATAGATTACACGCTTAATCCAGTAATCCCTGCCATAAGTGCATATCCATTTCATCAAGAACATTCTGGTCTTCGGGCATCGGATCATAGGTTTTTTCCCACAGTACGTCTGCAGAACCTTCAATGCTGGTCAATGCTCTTACAACAACATGCAGCCGATCCAGATTGATGGTTTCTGTCATGGTTCTGTTTTCCCACACAATGTTCGTCTCTTCCTCTGAAACCATTGTTCGGACAGGCTTCAGAACATTGCCATCCCATGCACAGATTTGGGCATGACACAATACGCCTGCATTTCCGTCATTGCTCATGGAAACCAGATATTTTCCATTCACCAGATAGTAATTGATAATATCACTGGTCCAGCGTTCAGCATACGCATATTCACTGCCATTCCAGAGGTAAAACTCATACCATGTATTTGAAGCACCCATCGTGGTAACCACTGCAAGGTCCGGGTGCCCGTCAAAGTTGACATCATCATATTCTACGCATGGTTCCTCTGTATTGGAGACGAAATAAATGTCCTGGCCATTGTCCGCTGTATAGCGGTGAATGTAGCTGTCCGATGTGCGTCCAACAATTTCTGCATGAGCAAGGCAGGGGAGTGCAAAAATCAGCGCAACAAGAAGAGACAAAGAGAAAATTTTAGCCTTCATAGAAACTCCTTTTTCGAATCATTCGGACAGCTTGTCCGGATGACCATAACGTATTTGAAACATTTTTAACAATTGTCAGACAAAGTTCGGAATCCACACATGGTGCATCCGTTCTTTCAAATCTGTCGCGTCTGACAAGGACGACAGATTTGTGAGCAGCAAGTCATTTATCTTCGTATGTCCAAAGGAACAATCCAAACAAGCCATGATACCGGTGCCATCGGAAATTGTAATTTCATAAAAGCTGATCTTTTTTCAGTGCAGAAGATCAACCGTCGTTGAAAACATTCTTCCTGCCAGCAGAACAGCAAATGCAAAAACCGCATGATTTTTTCGGCCTTTCCAGGACCGTTATTACCTCCCTTCATCCTTCCTGCGATTTTTGAAACATCAGCTGCCAATCGATCTGGAGACCTCATGGATCTCATGAAATACTGCTGTCAAGAATGCATATGATCCTGCATGGAAACAGGAATTCTGACTGTCAGCTGCCTTGTATCTGCGCCATTGCCCGCGGTCTGTGCTGCATCATCTGGCGTGTGTACAATAAAATAACGATCTATATATTCTGTTTTCTTGCATCATAACTTCATCTTTTTCTCATGGAATCTGTCATAGGGTTTCTGAAATGCATTCTGGTAATTTACGGACAATATGCCCGAATGATAGGGTAATCGGGTAGGTGGCCCCGACTCGTAATGAGTCGGGGTTGCCCTCCCACACCGCTCGTGCGTACGGATCGCGTACACGGCGGTTC
>ONVN01000126.1 GCA_900321295.1 uncultured Eubacteriales bacterium | reverse complement strand
GAAAAGGATACGGTGCGGAAAGGCATCCTGCCTCAGCCGCCGTCATCCTGGCCAGCTCCACCTGCGTCAGCCCTTCCCCGATATCGTCCGCAATCCTGCCCCGGACATCCGCCTCAGCCAGCAGGAGGAGAAGCTCCCAGGAGAAATCCTTTGCCAGTTCCCCGACCGAAGCGATCCTTCGCACCGTGCGTTCCGGATCGTCCTGCGCCATCAGGCGGACAGGCAGCATATGATACCGGACCAGTGCGCAGACCGTTTCCCGGAACACCAGCATTTCCGGTGTTCCGCATACCCCGAAGTCCTGCCAGAGAAGGGTCCGGACCATCTGGCTTCCCGTGGACGCATGATGCGGGGATACCCAGACGCCGTTTTCCATCTGCGTGGTTTTTACCTTCCCGATATCATGCAGAACGGCGGCCAGAAACAGTTCGGCCCTCTGCATCCCGGGAAGGCGGTAAAAGGCCGGATTTTTCAGCAGTTCCCTCAGGACCATCTCTGTATGGGTATCGACGTCCCCTTCCCCGTGAAACGCCGGGTTCTGCAGGGTCGCTTTCATACCGGTCCGAAAGGATGCGCCGAAAAGCCGTTCCATCCGGTCCAGGGAGAATTCCGTCTCCGGAGATTCGGGGATACAATCCTTCACTTCGTCCAGAAAACGCACGGCAGGCACCTCCTCTCAGACACGTTGTTTATTGCAGCAGACTTTCAATCGGCACGGCCAGCTGATTGGGAATGATAGGCCGGTCAATCCAGTGGGTTTCGGAAAAATCCACGCTCTGCAGGAAGGCCGCCCGCACATATTTCATGCGGTCCGTCACCTGTCCGTTTTCCTCCACCTTGATATACAGGCCTTCCATCATCCCGGAGAGCTCTGTCTCGCAGCAGGTTTTCTCCGGGTCCAGCCCCAGTTTCACGGCCGCATTCCAGAGATTCTGATGCTGGTTCCCCGTGATATACCGGGAAGGCCCCAGCAGTTTCAGCAGGTCCGCTTTCGACCGGAAGGTTCCGCTGCCCAGCACCGGAACCGAGACCACCGGCAGGCCCTGCAGCATCGCATGCCTTGACGGCGTATCGAGAAACACCCCGGTTTCACGGTCGAGCACATCAAACTCCAGGAAATAATGCGGAAGCGCGTCGTAAAAGACCGTATGCTTTGCATACATCCACTCGCCGTACAGGATGTACTTCCTGCCCAGGACGGCATACAGCGCATCCCGGTGTGCATTCGCCCACTGTTTCAGAAGATTGTAGTGGCGTTCCCTGTAGCCGCCGGTCAGATAGTGTCCCCGGCTCTGCAGCAGGAGTGCGCCGTCTGCATCAAAGGATACGGCGGAATTGGCACCGTCACATTTTTCCTCCACCACCAGATACCGGTTCCTGATGCTTTCAAACGGGATCTGGCTCAGATCCTCATCCCCCGGCTGGAGACGGGATCCTTCGATGTGGGGAGTTCTGGGATACTTGTGAATTCTGAACAGGTCCATCTGCATACACCTCACTTTCCGGACGGTTTTCCCATCGCTGCCACCAGGAAAAGGTGGCCTTCCACGCCGTCAAAATGCAGCCGCGTGCACCCGGCCGCAGTGAACATCCCTGTCAGGATCTCCCTGGTCAGCAGATGGATGTGTTCCGGGTTGCTGTCCGGCTTGGAGGGAACCGTTACGACGACATACTGCCGGGCCATACGGACAGCAGCATCAATGGCTTTCTCCACTTCCGGGATATGTTCGAGCACCTCGAGCATGGTAACCACATCAAAACTGTCCTCCGGGTAGGGCTGGTCACAGATGTCCTTCTGCTCTGCATGCAGCTGGGAAAAGCCGCCGTCTGCCAGTTCGTTGAGAAAGAGCACACGTTTTTCCAGAAGGTCCAGACTGGTGACCTGCACCCATGGAAATTCCTTCATGAAGGGGATCAGAAAGACCCCGCGTCCGCTGCCCACGTCCAGCATCGTCTCAAAGGCAATGGAATGCAGAAAGCCGAGCGTCCGCCGTGTCCGCGCCAGCGTCTGTGTACCCGTTTTGAACGGATAGAGCCTGCATTCTGCCGCTACGCCCGCGCGGACGATTTCTTCCAGTTCACCCGGCGTGCATTCCCCCGCTTTTTTCTTCCGGAGGGACGCATCCAGTGCGGGAATGCCGGTCCGTCTTGCATGGCCGAGGATCCATGCCGCGGCCGTCGGAAGGTCATAGCGTTCTGTAGAATCCGTCATTTTTCATCATCTCCATGTGCATCTGCGCATCCCGGGGCATCGTCACGCATCCGGATGGACGGTTCTGCATGCACCTTCATCCCCTTTTCCTGCGTGCATGCTTCCCGGGTCTGCCTCTGCGGGGCTGATAATACGGAGAGCCCCGCAGGCCCTGCCGGCCCGATCCACAGCGTTCCCTGTACGGAATATACCGCGTTTTGTTCATGCGCTCCTCCGTCAGGCTTTTCATGTGTTCCCGGATGATTTTTGCCATGGCCTCACATGCATTCTGTTTTTCCGTGTGATATTGAATCAGCACGTCATGCAGCCCTCTGGCAGGCGTGATTCTGCTGTTCCGGAGAATATCAGCGTGTCCCCTGCAATACTTCCTGGTCCAGGCCGGGTCCGCCTCTTCCTTTCCGTCCGACAGGACACACCCGTAACAGAGATCCTCTGCCATTTCCAGGATCCGATCCCTCATTTCCAGGTCTGTTTTCCATTTTTCCTCCAGGGCTTCATATCCAAGCCATGCGCCGAGGATATTTCCGGTGACAGCCCCGGTGGAATCGCTGTCCCCGCTGTGGTTGACCGCGGCTGTTATGCCCCGGCTGAAATCCTCCGGATAACGCAGACTGCAGTAGAGGGCAATTGCCAGGGCTTCATCTCCGGTCCAGCCCTGGCCGATTTCCCGGATGTGCTCTTCGTCCGTTCCCTCCGCTTCCGAGAGCGTTTCCGCTTTCCGGATCAGGTTTTCCATGGCCTTCCGATCTTCGGCGGACACCCTGTCCCGGAAAAGCTCCCGGACGGTGGACCAGGCCTGGCGGACGGCTTCCCGAAGGCGCACCGTCCCGTCCCCGTACACGCCGATGCTGAGAATGTGGGTCAGGACGGCAGCCGGAAGATACCCCAGCGGGTGCCCATGGGTGATGGCCGCAATCTCTGCGCCTGCAAGATCCAGCTCCTCCTGCTTCCGGTCCTCATCCGGCCTGCAGTGCAGGGCGAGCGGTGCCACCCGCATCACCCCGCCGCAGCCCCTGCTGTGGTTCAGCGGAGCCTCCATTGTCCCCATCCTG
>ONVN01000107.1 GCA_900321295.1 uncultured Eubacteriales bacterium | reverse complement strand
CGTTGCATTCGACGTCAATCATCTGCACTTCTTCGACAAGGACACCGAGAAGACCATTCTTTCCCGCTAAGAGACGCATAAGCGGCCGCAAGGCCGCTTTTCTTTTGCCTTTTCCTGGTATATGTTCGGTGATAAGAGAAATGCAGACAGTTCCTTCCAGTATCTGACGGTGATAATCCGGGCAGATACTGGAGCTTTTTTATGCGGGACTGGAACAGGCGGGAAAAGGATACAGAGCAAGCAGGTACTTTAGGTCACGCTGGAAGCAAAGGAGAACTGTGCAAGGCACTGAAACGGTCGGTTGAGACCGTAAAGTATTTGGGCACTTTTCACAAAAGATCAGACATGGTATAATGATTCAAGTTTTTCAAAAACCTGCGCTCGGGAGGAATTGAAATGGTTGATCTGCAGATCATGGAACAGATTGAAGGAACACTTGCCAGGCTTGGTGTACCTGTTCAGGTCATCGACAGGGATCAAGAAGCCGTGGTTTCGACTCCTGAACATCTGGTTATTCGCACATCTGCTGCGCTCCGTGAAGATACACCGGTCGTTATTATGGGAAAACTGTGCATCCGTGTGTCAAATCCTGAGATTGTTCTGGTATGTGACCGGAATATCCCGGGAGCACAGGAAATTCTTAAACTAAGTGCTGCTCTGGTGCGGGGACTGGAGGCACATTCAGAAGCTGAAGATTCCGAAATGGAAATGTACAGGCATGTGCTTCTGGGAACATTGGCAGAGGAAGACTATGAAGCAATCTGTCAGAAATACGGCATCGTACGAAAAAAAGAAAGGCGTGTCCTGATTTTTCATATACTCCAGATGGATAACAGCCGAACGATTGATATGCTCCAGGAAATAACACCTTTGGAGAATACGGATGTCCTTGTGAAAATTGACAGGCACACCGCTGCCATGATAAAGGATATTTCTGACAACGAGACCCTTGATGAAGCTGTGCAGTTTGCACAGGCCCTCCAGGAAACCCTGATGGGGGAGACGGCGCGTACCATGACCGTTGGCATTGGGAACAGCGTTTCAGATCTTTTTGAGCTGAAGGAGAGTTATATGGAGGCGAGAAAAGCGATAGAAGTCGGACGCACATTTGCACCGCACGACTATATCTTTGCATATTCTCACCTGATGCTGGAAAGATTTCTGGTGGAGCTGCCTGAACACATTGCAGAAAGCTATCTCCGGGTGCTGTTTTCACCCAGGACAGAAAAGGTTCTGAGCAAAGAAATCATGGATACGATCGACACCTTTTTCCGAAAGGATCTGAATCTTTCGGATACGGCGAGACAATTGTATATCCATAGGAATACACTGGTATACCGCCTGGATAAAGTGTACAGGCATACGGGGCTTGACCTTCGCAAGTTTGATGACGCAGTGACTTTCAGGATTTTCATGGAACTGAAGAAGCGCCGCAGGAAAGAAGAAGAGGAAAGATAATTGAAAAGTGGGGTGCATGGATTGCTCAGAATCAGCTGGCTGAAGCGGTGGGGTCTTGTCGTGATGGTTGTGTGTGTTGCAGTCACGTGTGGATTTGCCGAAGAGCCGGATACTGTCACAATTTCCAGGGAGCAATACGAAAGATATCAGAAAGTTGATACGCTCCTTGAAATCATGGGCTATGTTGAAGACGCGTATTATGAGGACGTTGATGAAGGGCTTTTGCTTGACGGTGCTGCGGCCGGACTTCTGTCCTCTCTTGGGGATCCGTATACGTTTTACTATACCGCGGAAAGCTTTGCTTCCTATATGGAGCACCAGAGCGGAGAATATGCAGGCATCGGAATTCAAATCAGCACATCCTATGTGACACGTCTGAGTACGATCAGCAGAGTGTTTACGGGCAGTCCTGCGGAAGCCGCCGGTGTTCAGCGGGGCGATATCCTTTATCAGGTGGAAGACATGTTTGTTACACCTGAAACCATTCAGGATGCAGTCAATATCATGCGCGGAACACCTGGAACCAGCGTGAATGTGAAGTTCCTGCGCGGGGACGAAATCCTGGAGATGACGGTTGCACGTGCGAAGATCAAGATGAACCGTGTTGAATCCTGCATGCTGCCGGAACAGATTGGGTACATCCATCTTTGGGAATTCATGGGTGATTGTGTCGATGGATTCAAGGCTGCCTATTATGATCTGAAGGACAAGGGTATGAAGGGACTTGTTCTGGATATGAGAGATAATCCGGGAGGTCTCCTGGATGATGGTGTGGGCATTGGCGATCTGTTTCTGGATTCAGGTGTTCTGACTTATATGGAGTATCGAAATGGAACGCGCCGGTACTACAGGACAGGTCCGGGAGCAGAAGATCTACCGGTATGTGTTCTGATAAACGAGAACAGCGCTTCATGTTCAGAGCTTCTGACCGGAGCCTTGCGGGACCGTCTGGGGAGCAGAGTCATCGGAAAAACAAGTTATGGCAAGGGTGTGGTCCAGACACTTCTGCAGCTGGATGAAAAGGGAGATGCCATGCAGCTCACCATTGCGCAATACTTTACACCGCTTGGGAAAGAAGTCCATCATGTCGGTATTGTACCGGATGTGGAGATTGCACTTCCGGAAGGGGATAACGGAATGTATCAGCTTGGTGATCTTGCTGATATTCAGCTCCGTAAGGCATGGGAGGATATGCTGCAGACCCTGAATATGAGTGAAGAGAAAGGTGAAAATGAATGAAAAAGAGACTCCTCGTTGTGCTGTGCCTGATTCTGTGTCTTGTTATGCTGGCAGGATGTACTGCACTTCCGGTTCTCGGCCTGAAGAGTATGTTTCAGGAACGCAACCTGGAAAATGCCGGAAGTCATCTCGCTGAAGCCAGCGGAGATATGGTCACGATTTCCAAGGAAGAATATGAACGTTATCAGAAATATGATACACTCCTGGAAATCATGGCAATCGTTGAAGAAAACTATTATGAAGACACAAATGAGCACGATCTCCTTGATGGTGCGGCCGCAGGCATGCTGAGTGCCATTGGCGATCCGTACACCTATTACTATACAGCAGAAGAATATGCTGCCATGTGGGAGGATGACGAGGGCGAATATGCTGGTGTGGGCATTTTGATTTCTGCGGATTATACAACGGGTATATGCACTGCGATCCGTATCTTTACGGGAAGCCCTGCTGAAAAAGCAGGTGTCCTGCGTGGCGACATTCTCTACAAGGTGGAAGATTTGTATGTCACGGCTGATAACCTCAATGACGCTGTGGATATCATGCGGGGAACTCCCGGAACCGATGTCAAAGTAACCTTCCTCCGTGATGGCGAAGAACGTGAAACGGTCATGACGCGTGCCGTAGTGAGTGTAAACCGTGTGGAATCTGGAATGCTCGAGGGAGACATTGGATACATCTACCTGTATGAATTTGCTGGTGACTGTGCAAAGAAATTCACAGAAGCTGTCGAAAATCTGACATCGAGTGGAGCAAAAGGGTTTATTATTGACCTTCGTGATAATCCAGGTGGGTGGGTCAGTGATGCAGAGACAATCGGCGATCTTTTCCTAGATAAAGGTCTTCTGTATTACATCGAATATAAAGATGGAACCAGGGAAAACACCTATTCAACGGATGGCAAAGTGGATCTGCCCTTGGTTGTTCTGGTCAATGAAAACAGTGCAAGTTCGTCGGAAATTCTGACGGGTGCACTTAAAGACCGTGTCAATGCGACCGTAGTGGGAGTTCAGAGCTATGGGAAGGGAATCATCCAGGCTGTGACTCCAGTTGGCAAGGATGGAGCAGGCATGCAGCTGACGATTGCCCAGTATTTCACGCCCAATGGAAACAAGGTACACAAAATTGGTATTACGCCGGACATCGAAGTGAAACTCCCGGAAGGTGATCCTGGCATCTATGAATTCGGCGATCTGAAGGACCCCCAGCTGAAAAAAGCATGGGAAGTCATGAAGGAGAAAATAGAGGTCACCCAATAAGACCAAATAATGAAACAAGCCGGAGCATTGCTCCGGCTTGTTTCATT
>ONVN01000042.1 GCA_900321295.1 uncultured Eubacteriales bacterium | reverse complement strand
GGGCTTCATCGATGCGAACAAAGAAACCGAAGAAATGGCCGTTGGAATGCCCGAGGAACAGACTCTGCAAATGTGTCTGATTACCGAGGAAATGATTTCCCTTTTCAGAAGTGTGACAGGTGAAGTGGATAATGCGGAATTCTGGCTCGAAAAGGAGGACAGCAAGTTTACCTTCCATCTGACCGTACGTCAGAAATTGGGAAATGTACAGCGCAGTCAACTGATTCAATCCACCTCCAACAAAACCAACGAAGCTGCAAAGGGTTTTCTGGGCAAACTGAAAGAAGCATTCGTTTCTGCTCTGTCAGTTGGAAAAGATATTGATATGTATTACAATGCAAATGACTATTCACGTTCAGTGGACCTGACGGATGATGTCATTTCAACCCCGCAGTGGGATAAGTTTGAGCGGTCTGTATTGTTGTCGCTGACAGACAGCGTAACCATTTCCATTCGCAGCGGAATCGTTGATCTCGTTGCCGTCAAGCAGTTCTGATCGACCACCATACAATCATCAATAAAATAAGGAGCGTAATGCAACATGATTATCAAAGAATCACGAACTGATGCTACCTTGATTATCTCTCTCGAAGGCCGGCTTGATACCACCACAGCGCCTGAACTGGAGAAAGTCCTGGAAAAGAATTATCCGTCCGTCAATGAACTGATTTTTGACTTTGAAAAGCTGGATTACATGTCTTCTGCGGGACTGCGCTTGATGCTGAAAGCACAGAGAGCCATGGAAGAGCACGGGGGGATCCTGATCCGCCATGCTTCCAATCTGGTCATGAGCGTCTTTGAAGTAACCGGATTCAAAAACATTCTGCGCTTTGAATAATACACAGATACCTGGACTGCCCATGCAGTTCTGATGCAGAAACAGTCGGGAAAACAGTGTTTTTCCGACTGTTTCATCTTCCTGAAATATCTTCGGATTCCAATGGATGTTTTCCGGACGTTTGAACACGGATCATTCCAGCACATATCCGGATCCATTTTTACGGGGGGCCTTTGCTTCGGCAGTCCGGCCCTCCTTTTTGGGGTGAAAAAGGCGGCATGAATCCATGCCGCCTTTTCTTATCCTGTAACGTTCAGGGCATCTCCTGTCCCCGAAGCTTGGCATCAATCGCAGAGGCTGCCGTTTTCCCGGCACCCATAGCCAGAATCACGGTTGCAGCACCCGTTACCGCATCGCCTCCCGCATACACATTCTCACGGCTTGTTCTGCCGGTCTCCTCTTCCACAATAATGCCACCCCATTTCTGGGTATCCAAGCCCTGTGTGGTGCTTTTGATCAATGGATTCGGAGAAGTTCCCAAAGCCATGATCACACAATCCATTTCCAGGTCTTCTTCGGATCCTTCCACAGGGACCGGACGTCTTCTTCCCGATGCATCCGGCTCACCCAGCGTCATTTTCTGACAGCGGATGGAAGAAACCCAGCCATCGTTTCCGGAGATCGAAAGAGGATTCGTCAGAAAATGAAAGACAATGCCTTCCTCCATGGCATGCTCGACCTCTTCACGCCGTGCGGGAAGTTCTGCTTCTGTCCGACGATAAATGATCGTTACATCTGCTCCAAGACGTTTCGCGCAGCGTGCTGCATCCATGGCAACGTTACCGCCGCCTACAACAGCAACCTTCTTTCCCTTCTGGATCGGTGTATCACTGTCCGGGAGATAAGCCTTCATCAGATTAATCCGAGTCAGGAATTCATTGGCCGAATAGACACCCTTCAGGTTTTCGCCTGGAATGTTCATGAATTTCGGAAGACCCGCACCGGAACCAATGAAGACAGCTTCAAAGCCATACTCACCCATAAGTTCATCAATGGTGATTGTCCTGCCGATGACAACATTCGTTTCTACCTTGACGCCCATGTCCTGCAGTTTATCAATTTCCTGCTGGACGATCGATTTGGGAAGACGGAACTCAGGAATACCATATACAAGAACACCGCCAGCCAAGTGCAGGGCCTCAAAAATCGTGACATCATACCCTTTGCGAGCAAGATCTCCTGCACAGGTCAATCCGGAGGGACCCGATCCAATGACTGCAACCTTGTGTCCGTTGCAAGCAGGTTTTTCCGCTTTCTCCGTGGAATGGGCATTATGCCAGTCAGCCACAAATCTCTCCAGCCTGCCAATCCCGACAGGATCTCCACGCATACCCCGGATGCATTTGCCCTCACACTGGCTCTCCTGCGGACAGACTCGTCCGCATACCGCCGGAAGTGAGCTGTCCTTATTGATAACCTGATAAGCAGCCTCGAAGTTTCCCGCTGCAACTTCCCTGATAAAATGAGGAATCTGGATGTGCACCGGACAACCGCTTACACAAAATGGATTCTTACAGTCAAGGCATCTTTTCGCCTCTTCCACTGCGACCTCTTCAGTATAGCCAAGTGCAACTTCCAGAAAGTTCTGATTGCGTACTTCAGGTGCCTGCGAAGGCATCGGATGCTTTTCTTTCGACATATTCGGCATGATTACTTCGCCTCCCTGAACAGATTGCAGGTTTCCTCACGGGCCCTGCGCTCGAAATCACGGTATGTTGTGCCTCTGGCCATTGCTTCATCAAAATCAATCTCATGGCCATCAAATTCAGGACCATCCACGCAGGCAAACCTCGTCACACCGCCAACCGTCAGGCGGCAGCCTCCGCACATCCCTGTGCCATCGACCATGATCGGGTTCATGCTTGCGACCGTTTTTATTCCATACTGCTTCGTCAGCTGACATACAAACTTCATCATGATCAGCGGACCAATTGTGATGACTTCATCATATTTTTCTCCGCTTTCAATCAGCTGTCTAAGTGCGTCGGTGACAAGCCCTTTCTGACCCCAGGAGCCATCATCGCTCATACGGACCAGCCTGCTGGAATGTGTTTCAAATTCCTTTTCAAGGATCACCAGTTCCTGATTCCGGAACCCTACAATCGCATGGACTTCCGCGCCCTGTTCAAATAGTTTCTTGGTCACGGGATACGCAATTGCGCATCCGACGCCACCGCCGACAACCGCTACCTTTTTCAGGCCTTCTGTATGGGTTGCCCTTCCGAGCGGGCCAACGAAGTCATGAATGTAATCGCCTTCTTCAAGGTGATTGAGCTTCTCCGTCGTAGCACCAACAATCTGGAAGATAATGGTAATGGTGCCCTTTTCACGGTCATAATCTGCCACCGTAAGCGGAATCCGTTCCCCTTTTTCATCGACACGCAGAATAATGAACTGGCCAGGCTCTGCTTTCTTTGCAACCAGTGGAGCAGCAACTTCCATCAGGGTTACTGACGGATTCAGCTGCTTTTTGCGTATAATTTCATTCATGCTGTTTCCCCCAAACCAATCGCCATCAAATCATACCATGGCGCATCAACCCGGCAGGCTCTGTGTGCATCCATGATTAACGCATTATAACACAAAGCTTTCTACATCTCTGTGTGTACAGTCAAAAAACCTCGAAAAAAACAATAGCGGTCAGGAGGCTTCTGCCTTCTGACCGCCGTCCCGTCAGGAATCGACCGGAAAAGATTCAATTCCATTCAAGCGGATAAGAGTCGACTGCATAATCCAGTCTTTTTCCATTGGACTTGAGGGTTGAAAGGAGTGACTCTACCGTCGTACTGTCTGTTAGCTGGGTCGGCGTGAAATCATTCCGGTCTTTTCTGGAAGAGATGCGGATCGGGATAATCCGAAACCCTTCATTGGTGACCGCTTCATCCTTGACACGGAATCGGGTCTGAAAGACATAACTCAGCATATCGCTGGGCTTGGAATTCCCGGAAAAGCAAAAATTCCCGAGCGAATAACAGATATATACGCCATGATAGTACTCAATGGGATTCATTCTGTGGCTGTGATGCCCCAGCACCAGGTCAGCTCCGGAATCCACCGCCAGCCTGCCCATACGAATCTGATTCTGTGTCGGGGAGTAATCTTTCTCATTCCCCCAGTGGAAAGAACAGATGACAATGGGATACCGATCTTTGGCTGCCTTTATGTCTGCAGGTACTTTATCCCACAGACTTTCGTACCGGTCAATGCACAGATAGGTCAGCATGGCAATCTTTACGCCCTTGACTTCAATCACACCGACCTCAGTGGAATTGGAATAAACAATACCGGCATCCCTGAGGGCTGTCTTGGTATCTTCATAAGCTTCCTCTCCATGGTCCATGATGTGATTGTTTTCCAGTGCAGCAGCTTCCACCCCATTTTCACTGAGCATCGAAACATACGACGGCGGGGCTGAAAACAAAAACTGATTATTTTTCTTGCTGGCAGGCACATACGTTGAATCCGTCAGCGTTCCTTCGAAATTGACGATCGTCAGATCATCGGAAAGCAGCACATCGCGCATATTGCGCATGGTAAAGTTGATATCGCCGCCCTGCTTCACCAGTTCATCGTTAAAGATGTCTGCCTTCTTGCGGCTGTCTCCTCCGATGGTAAAGTCTCCTGTTCCCGAAATCGTGATGAGGACGGATCCATCGCTTTCGTAAATGCTTTCAACGGTACCGCTTTCCGAGTTTGTGCCCTCACTCACAACTTCCGTAGGAAGAACATCATCCAGGAGTATTTCTTCCTCTTCCTCCTCGATCAGCAGATCATCCTCCAAGGCTTCTTCTGCAAGCGACGCAAAGGTGCAGAGCATCAGGCATAGAGCAAGCACACAGGCTGTAATTCGACGCATATCTTTTCCTCCATCTGTGTTATCGACTTTCAAGGAATGCCTGAATTCCTTTCACCGCAAGATTCAGTTTGTCCATTCCTGTGGCATAGCTGCAACGGATATGGCCTTCTCCCGAGGCGCCGAATGCCGTTCCGGGAACCGTTGCAATATGCTTTTCTTTCAGCAGGGCAGAGCAGAATTCTTCACTGGACATGCCGGTTTGTTTTATGGACGGGAAGATGTAAAAGGCGCCGAGCGGTTCAAAGCATGGCAGTCCCATTTCCCGGAATGCGCTGACCAGCAGTCGCCTTCTCCGGTCATAACTGTCCCGCATCTTCCGTATGTCCTCATATCCCTTTTCACGGCCGGTTCGGAGTGCTTCAACTGCTGCCATCTGACTCATGCGTGGAGCACAGAGAATGGCATACTGATGGATTTTGTTGACCATGTCCATGATTTCTGCCGGTCCGCATACATACCCGATTCGCCATCCTGTCATTGCAAAAGCCTTGCTGAACCCATTGATCGTGACCGTATAATCCCACATGCCCGGAATAGAGGCAAAGCTTTCATGCTGCAATCCGCCGTAGGTAAGCTCTGCATAGATTTCATCGGAAATCACAATGATTTCCTTTTCACGGATCACGCTGGCCAGTGCTTCGAGCTCTTTCCGCTTCATGATCCCGCCTGTTGGGTTATTGGGATATGGAAGGATCAGAGCTTTGGTCCTGTCTGTGATTACACGGCGAACAGCATCTGCATCAAGCACGAACCCTGTTTTTTCTTCTGTTCTGACAGGGACCGGAGTGCCCCCTGCAAAAAGGACAGACGGACTGTAACTCACATAGCTTGGGTCCGGAATCAGCACCTCGTCCCCTGGCCCCGTCAGTACACGAAGGACAACATCGATTGCTTCAGATGCACCAACCGTGACCACGATTTCTTTATCCGGATGATAAGGTGTGCCAAATCTGTTTTCCAGGTACCAGGAGATTTCACGGCGCAGTTCCGGGAGCCCCCTGTTGGCAGTATACTGCGTACCTCCATCCAGAAGGGAGTTAACCGCTGCATCCCGGATATGAAAGGGTGTTACAAAATCCGGTTCGCCCACACCGAGCGAAATGGCATCCTTCATGGTTGATGCAAGATCAAAAAAGCGTCGAATGCCCGACGGTGGAACTGCTGCAACGGTCGGATTAATATATTTATCGTACCTCACGGGCTCACCACCAGCCGACGGTCCGTCTGGTCATCTTCAAAGATGACGCCCTCTTCTTTATAGCGTTTCAGAACAAAGCTTGTTGCCGTGCCCGTCACCATTTCCAGCGTGGAAAGCTTCTGAGATACAAACAGGGCAAGCTGTTTGAGCGTTGGGGCCTCCACAAGCACGAGGAGGTCATAGGATCCACTCATCAGATAGACACTCTTGACTTCCTCAAATCGGTAGATTCTCTTCGCAACAGCATCAAACCCCATGTCTCTCTGAGGTGTCACTCGGACCTCAATCATGGCTTCCACGCGCTCACGATCGGTCAGATCCCAGTTGATCGTTGGTGCATACCTGAGAATGACATGCCTTTTTTCCATGCTGTCGATGGCTTCCGCTGCTTCCTCAATTGAGCTTCCTGTCATAACCGCCAGTTTTTCCAGAGGCAGCCGGCAGTCTTCCTGAAGCAGTTCCAGTAAATCCATTTCCAGTTTTGTCATATGCATCAAGCAGTGTATCTCTCCACAAGGGAAATATGCCTGCTTTCTCCACCTCCATCTGTATCCTTCTTCAGACTGTCCCTGCCCACTCCATTGCGGTTTCAATCAGATAACGAAGCAGAAGCAGTCTTTTCATCCCATGGTTTTTCAGCAGTTTCGCAGCTGTATTCCCAGGGAAAACGCGATCATTTTACATCACGAGCTGAAGGCATGCAAGCCCACCCCGCAAATGATCCCTTCGCATTGATCAGATTTCCGCCTTTCATCATAGCAGAGTGCCTCCTTTCATTCAAGTGTTTTCTCCCCTTCTGCCCTGCTGCCTTCTGCGTGTCTTGACATCCCATGGCGGCCCACGCAATATGTGAAAACACACATAAAAAAAGAAGGAGCTGAGCAGTTCATATGTATGAGGTCAAAGAGAAGTGGGCACTGATTACCGGAGCCGCACGCGGCATAGGGTACCTGACTGCACTCTTCATGGCAGACATGGGATGTAACCTGGTGCTCCACAGCAGAGATCTTGCCCATACGGAAGCAATTCTCTCAAAAGTCCGCTCAAAAGGCGTTTCTGCATACGCTGTCGCTGCTGATCTGAGCGATCTTTCCAGTGTTCAACACATGCTTTCAGAGATTGATCATCTGGGGATTACGGTTGATATTGTTCTGAACAATGCCGGACTCCAGGTCGCCTATCGCACGGATTACCTGAAAACACCTCCTGAGGACTTCCTGACCAGTTTCAACGTCAACACAATTGCACCGGCCATGATCTGCTATCACTTTCTCCCTGGAATGATGGAACGCGGAACCGGACGTATCCTGAACACGACTTCCGGTATCCGGCTAGACCCCCAGCAGGCTGGCTATTCCGCCAGCAAGGCAGCCCTGGACAAAATCACCATTGATCTTGGAAGCAAGGTTCAGGGAACAGATGTCATGATCAATCTGACAGATCCAGGCTGGTGCCGTACAGACCTGGGTGGTCCCCATGCACCGAATGATCCTCACAGCGCGATTCCAGGTATCGTCGTCGGCGTTTTCGCTGAGGATCACAAATCCGGCCGTTATCTTCCGGCCCAGGCATTCACTGGCATGTCTCTTGAGGAGGCAGTAAAAAAGGCCGAGTCAGAATTCGACAGTCCCTATTGATCCTTTCTGCATGCTATGCTGAGGGAACAATCCAATCCTGATCCAATAAGAGGAGGTTTTATCATGAAAAAGCGTTTATTTGGCAATACAGGCCGTACTGTAAGCGAAATCGGCCTGGGCACCTGGCAGCTCGGTACAAAATGGGGCGATCCTTTTGATCCCGTCGAGGCGGAGCGGATTCTGGATACTGCTCTGAACAGCGGCATTACCTTCGTCGATACAGCAGATGTATACAACGGTGGTGAAAGTGAAAAAGCGATCGGGCGGTTTCTGAAATCACATCCTGATGCATTCTTTGTCACAACGAAATGCGGCCGCCGCCTGAACCCGCATATTGCAGAAAAATATACCCCGGATTCCATTTGCGGGTTTATTGATGACAGCCTCACCCGTCTCCAGACAGACAAGCTTGACCTTATCTTGCTCCATTGTCCTCCCACGTCTGTCTTCCAGCGCGATGACATTTTTACAGCCCTCCAGAAGCAGAAGGATGCGGGGAAGATCGCCAGCTATGGTGTCAGCATTGAGAAAGTGGATGAAGGACTGCAAGCGATGGAATATGGGATTTCTGCCATCGAGGTCATCTTTAATATGATGCGGCTGAAGCCGCTTGATGCTCTTTTCCCTGCAGCTCTTGAAAAGCACGTCGGCATCATTGCCCGTGTTCCTCTCGCCAGCGGGCTCCTGACAGGTACCTATACCAAGGATACAGTATTTGGCCAGAAGGACCATCGTACCTACAACCGGAATGGTGAGGCATTTGACAAGGGTGAAACCTTTTCCGGAGTTCCTTATGATCTCGCCCTTGAAGCGGTTGACCGCCTGAAGAAAGTCTTTGGAAACGACTCCCTTGCTCTGTATGCTATCCGGTGGATCCTCATGCAGCGCGCTGTCAGTGTCGTCATTCCCGGCGCAAGCCGTGCTTCCCAGCTGGAAAGCAATATTCACGCAGCAGAGCTTCCGCCCCTGTCCGACGAACAGATGGCACAGGTTTCCGCAATTTATGACGAACTATTGCGTGATACCATTCACCCCCAGTGGTAATACTGCCTCCGGAAGCATCTCGGATCCGTCTTTGTCCATGGGCCTTGTATCCTTCTTTTCCTTTCGTCTTGCCACTTTCGTTTTTCATGCATCTATGCTAAAATCGAATCTATACAAGATGATCACATGGAGGTGCATGAGATGCCGAAATGGTTCGCACGTCTGTTCGCAGTTATCATGGTCTTGGCATGCGGTCTGACTGCATGGTATGCCTATCAGCATGAAAAACTGACGTTCGCCATCGAGGATGTACGTGTTTCTCTGGAAACAAGCCAGGCCCGCGAACGGAAACAGCAGTATGAATATAACGAAGTCACAAAAGCGCTCCCTGAAGCCAAGAAGGAACTGGAGAACATTCAGCCTCAGGCAGATGCAGCCAAAACAGAAGAAAACAAGCTCAGAGATCAGAGAAAAACACTGCGTTCATCCAATGCAGCCCTCAATGAGCAAGTTGCAGAAGCAGATCTGCGCGTTTCCGCAACAGCCTCTGAGTATAAGAATGCAATTGCCTCTCTGACCGATCTGACCGGGACGATGGAGGATGGAATGACCGATGCGCTGTCTTTGCTGTATCAGGCTTTATCCTCTGCTGCTGAATCCGAAGAGTGAAGGAGGGGTATCGAATGAGTGCAGATAATAACAATACGATTCAGTCCGCAGACGTATCTGCCGACCTGATGGCAGTGGAAAACGCGCAGGCCGAGACCTCCTCTCCTGAACAGACTCCAGGCAAAAAAAAGAGCAACCGATCTTTTCTCATTGCCCTGATCGTCATGATTATTGCCGTCGGAGTCACAATTGCCATTCTCATGCGGAACCAGCACCTGAATCAGGATCTTTCCAATCTTCAGACCAGTCTTAAGGAAAGTCAGAACAAGTGGCAGGAAATCGCAGCAGAAAAGGAAGTCCTCCAGGAAGAGCTCGAAACCGTCGAAAACAATATACGTGAAGCGCAGCTGACCTATGAAGAATCCACAGAGAAAATCGCAGACCTGACACAGCAGGTCAACGATCTGACGAGTCAAAATACTGCGCTTGAGAACCAGCTGGTCCTTGCATCTGACGCGGAGACAATGTATACACAGCAGGCTTCCGCTATCCGTGACACCATCACGCTTCTGCAGGCATCAAATGATTCGCTGGTGCAAGAGCTGAACATCAGCAGCGATTATACCGGTGATCTCTGGAACACCCTGGTTGAAGCACGTAATCAGCTTCTTTCCAGTCTGAAAACAAAGAAGACTTCAATCGAAGCGGCTCTGGCCTCCAATAACAGCCGACTGGCTTCCCTCCCAGAAACTGGAATGGAGTCTCAAGCCAGCGAAATCCGCTCCGATATTCAAGCTCTGGAACTGCAGCTGACGGAAGTGTGCCAGCAGATTCGTATGTATGGCACAGAAGATGATCTGACGAACTGATTTTTCACGCATACAGAAAAAGCCCGGATGCATCCGGGTCAATGTCATCAACCAGTTCGATCATCATTCGAACTGGTTTTTTACTTTGTAAAAAGGCGCAAAAAATCCCCTTGATGAGAGTGCGT
>ONVN01000023.1 GCA_900321295.1 uncultured Eubacteriales bacterium | reverse complement strand
GGTCATGATGCCGCTCTGGATCGGATATGCATCATTCAGAGCCTTTGCCATAGGAGCCAGGCAGTTGGTGGTGCAGGAAGCAGCAGAAATGATCTGGTCTTCAGCAGTCAGAGTGTCGTTGTTTACGTTGTACACGATCGTCTTCAGGTCTTTTCCTGCAGGAGCAGAAATGACAACCTTCTTGGCGCCGGCATTGATGTGAGCCATGCTCTTGTCCTTGGAAGCATAGAAACCAGTGCATTCAAGAACGACATCGACGTCCAGCTGTCCCCAGGGGCAGTTTGCAGCATCTTTTTCAGCATAGATGCGGATCTTCTCACCATCAACGATGATGGAATCTTCAGTGGATTCAACTGTGTGCTTGTTCTCGCCGATGAAACCGCAATAGCCCTTCTGAGCAGTATCATACTTGAGCAGATGTGCAAGCATGGAAGGAGTGGTCAGATCGTTGATTGCAACGATTTCATATCCGGGAGCCTTGAACATCTGACGGAATGCAAGACGACCAATACGACCAAAACCGTTAATTGCTACTTTTACAGCCATGATAACTACCTCCTCAAATTACGGGTAAAAATCCCAACGCTGATTTTACCCAAATTTATGAGGTTTTGCAATAGTTCAGTGCTTTGAAATCCTTTATTTTGATAATTTTTTATCAAAATAGAAGATTTGTGTTTCTTTTATCTCGTTTTTTACATGTACAGGCCAATGATCCACAAAAAACACCACGTTATCCACAGTCTGGCATGTTTGTTTGTGGATAACATGGTGTAATGTGCTGTGTTTATACACATTTTTCACAGACTTATTAACAAATTGTCTTATTTTTCATTATCATCATCAATTTTGACGGGTAAATCAGAATCACTGAATGGATTTCCCTCTTCATTGGTCAGCTGCTCAATCGGAATTTCTTCTGCACCAAATTCATTGTATTGATGAGACAGCACATTGATCGTCATAAATCCATCCTGGGAAAATTCAATTCTCATTTTTTCGCCCTGGTATGTCATTACGATGATTTCTGTTTCACGTGATCTGCTTCTGCGTGCATATTCAACAATTAATTCATTCCGGTTCCAGAAATGCATCGGAATCATCAGGCGGGGTTTGACGGTCATCGCGAAATAATTCGCTCCTGCATCAAACAACCTCCCCTGACGTGGATCAACCGGGAAGAATGCAACGTCAATCGGTTTGCCAATGATCGGTTTGCAGGCTTCTTTGAAAGCAACTTCTGCCTCTTCAATTTCCTGAGCTGTCGATTCTTCTCTCCAGTGCCAGAAATTTAAATCCCCAGCATGGAACAGATGAATGTCATTTATATCCACAAGATATGCCAGGCCAAGATCTGTTGATTCAAAACCTGTAACCTGAATATTTTCCTGAAGAGTGACCGTTTTTCCCGCTTCCATACGAATTCCTTTGTATTCAGCAGGGATTTCATAGGAGAGGATATATTGTACATTCGGTTCGTTTTCCCATTGATAGACGATCGGGTCAAAATGGTCTGGATGACTGTGTGTGATCAATATGTAGACTTGTTTATACTTTCTGATTTCTTCTGTCTGGATTCGCTTGTTTTCTCGTAATTCTCCGTGTTCTCCCAACCAATAATCAAAGATTAAAAGTGTATCGCCTATGGCACATGAGAATCCGCTATGCATGTAATAGGTGATATCAAGAATACTTCCCACCTAATGATTCCTCCATGTTATCTTCTTCATTTACTTGGGATTGATTCATTCTTAAGGACAGTCTTCTGTTCTCTTCGATCGGATCATTCTGATACAGAATTCCGTTTCATTATCCCACCCATTACCCTTTGTGTCAAATTTTTTTATATTTTTCTTTCATTTAATTCCATTTTTTAATGATTTTTTCCATGTTTTTTGATGTTTGCTTCCACTTTTTATAATTTTTCAAGTTTTTTCTTTCGATTCGTAAATCCAGCCTGATATTTTCCACCTAAAGATTCTACATACTCTTTCGCTTCTTCAATATGATGATAGTCTTCCTGCGTCGTATGTCCATCACTTCCAAATGTAAAAGTATCCCCGCCCAGTTCAATATATCTTTTGATAATGGATCCATCTGGTATAAAACCGTCGCCAATTCCTTTTGTATTGATTTCGAGACATCTGTCATTTCCGATGATGTGTTTTAGAATATCATCGACTACATCCGGTGCATCCTGGTATCTCACCGGCTGCATTTCTTTTGACCATGGCGCGTATCGGCCAATATAACCAATATGTGCAACACTATCATAACTTTCATAATTCTTCACTGCATCATCCACGGCCAGCAGATATTTCAAATAACATGCATCTCTTGTCTGATCTTTGAAAAATACATCCGGATAGTACGGATCTTTATTATCGACGACATGAAGACTCAGAAGAACAAAATCAAAGCTCAGAGACCCAACATATTCCTTGATTTTTGATCTGAACAAAGGATGATCAGCCATTTCTATTCCTTTTTTGATGATCAGCTGCGGATATTTCTGATTCAAATAATGAATTTCTCTTTCCCATAAATCCCAGTCAGGAATACCGCTGCATTCTTCCTCGGGATGGCCTATATCCAAATGTTCAGTCAGACATACTTCTTCAACACCCATCGAAAGCATTTGCTTGCACATTTCTTCAATTGTTTGTTTTCCATCATATGAATGTATGCTGTGTACATGATAATCCATTTTCTTCATAACATTTTTTCCTTTTACATTTCAGAATGTTTCACATGAAACTTTTTTCTTCATGTTCTGTTCCACAAACCTGCAATAGTGTAGTCGTTTCAAATCTATGCGTCAATTCCTTTCTTTTATCATGAATTATATAATGTATAATACTTTCTTTTCTTTATTCAGGATTATGTTTTGTTGTTCCTCATCCCTCTACATATGAGCTAACATTCTTCGCAAGCAAATATGCTACAATTTGAACATGAAAGCGGTCCGCAAAGACGTATATACCGGTAAAGGACAGGCATAATTGACATTCTTTTTATAATATGAAGGTTTTCTCCACACCCCAAGGTTTATTGATTTGTACCTTACGTATACGTTTGCAATTATCATTCACGCTAATCGTGTGAATGTCATTGAATATCTGACCCACTTTTGATGATGTTTCCATCATTCTATGAGTACCTGTTTGGTTGCTCAAGTATTCGTGATCATTTCTTCAAGAATGGCTCAAGTAAATATTAGCATTTACAAATCGTGACATTCGGATACAAAGCCTCACCGACGATTGTAACATGAG
>ONVN01000400.1 GCA_900321295.1 uncultured Eubacteriales bacterium | reverse complement strand
GGATCAATGGCGAGTATGATCTTAAAGATGAAGAATGGCGTGCGCAGGGGTTCGAACAATTTGTTTTGGATTATGGCATGAATGCCATGCTTACTCCTGGATTGGAAGCTGTTCGGGAAGAAATCGTCAACGAGGTGGCTGTTCATGAAATTGCCTTTGGCACACTGGACGGCCAGGGCTTCTGCAGCGAACTGGTTGATGCCGGACAAGCTGTTACCTATACTTGGCAGGGAATCTGTGTGGGAGGAGAACCAACTGGATTGGGAAGGGATACGGTTCTTGCATACATATATTTCCCGGCCGTGCGCGAGGTGCCTGTTCATATTATGGAATATCTTCCCAATGGAACAGCAGAAGAACGAATCGCATGGATGAAAACAGACAGACTGTTTGTTCCCAAGACTAACATTCTGTTTAATGGAAACACGTCCGTACAGGCACTTATTGATATGCTTATTAAGGATGATATCGCAGGAACAGTATCGCTTGATGCGGTATATTATGGAGTTTCCTTTCAGGAATGTTCAGAGACACCGGTCAGAAACATCCATAACACAGCCTATGGAATCAATGTAAATGAAGAGAATGAATATCTCACAGAAGCGGATTCACTGTACTTTGTATTTTATGAAAATCCAAGAATCTGGCCGGTTCATCTTGTTGAAAGAACAGTTGATGGATATGAAGACAGGGATAGTCAATGGAATGTTCAACCAATTCGCGTAACTGAAACGAAAACAGAAATCCTGTCTTTTGATCCACGGGCCAGTCTGGATGACCATTATGCTCTTTATTCTGTAAGAAGATGTGATCAACTGGCCAACATAGGTGTGAGCTCAAAATACAAGGAAATAACACATGTGATGAATACAAATAAAGGGTTATCGATTCTGATATCCGGGCAACACAAATATACACAGCTGAAAGACCCTTATCAATTGTATTTTCTGTATTATCAGAAAGAACGACCGATCAATGTGATTTATGTCCATTCAGCAGAGGGAATGCTGACGCCCATCGCTCAGAATCACCTGGATCTTTCTGAAAACGGCAATGCTGTTTTATGGTTTCCATGCGGCGATGTACAATATCTGCAGCCAGTCATTGGTTCACCTCGATGGGCAGTCCTTGGAAATGACAATACGCCGACTTACCACCCGTCCGTGGCGTATGCGGTCGGGCAGGGAGGAATCACACAAATTCAGGAGCTTACATTATTGGATGAATTACCGTGGTTCATGAACACCCCTTCAACAATCAAACTAAAAGAAAAGGAAAACAGTGCTGCAAAGAATATTGGACTTGATAAAAGACTCTATGTAATCTATGACGATTCACTGGATTCTGACCCTGCCTATCTTCGGCTCAAAAACCAAACCGATGAAAACACCTATTGTTTTGTCATCACTTTTGACTCTGGACGCTATAATGGTCCTGTCCTTATAAGTTCCAGCTGGTCTGGCACCTATGTACGATCTGAGGAAAATGAATATCGCATTCAGGTCCCAGCTGGTACGGAGAAAACAGTCTATATTCCAACGGGTGCCAACCTTGACTATTCAGTCAAAGTGATTGACGGAGAGGGGAGAGAAATACAGGACCATCTGGAGGACTATGATTTAGAGCTTTCCGTGCAGCCACTTTCTTCGCAGCTGGAAGGTAACCTTATGGAAGGCAGAACCTATTACTGGAACAGTGAGACAGATAATGTCTATACCTCAATGAATGATTCTGCACAGGAGCTTACCTTGATCTGTATTCAGGAGAAAACGGTAACGATTCCGGCGCCAACAGATTCGAGACGGGTTCCAACAGGATGGATCATTCTATTTTTGCTATCATCATGCTTAATCTTCTGTTTGAAAGGCATTTCACACAAAAAACGTCTGGCATAACCAGACGTTTTTTTAAAAAAGAAAACCCCTTTCCGACAGGAAAAGGAGTTATCATTCACCAATTATACTGCAGCCTTTGCAAGCTGTTTCGCCAGACGGGCCTTTTTACGATTCGCTGCATTCTTATGGATAACACCCTTAGCAGCAGCCTTGTCAATCGCGGAGGTGGTCTCATTCAGCTGAGCACCAGCATTGGTGGGATCGGCAGCAACGGCGGTGCTGAACTTCTTGAGAGAAGTGCGCATTCCGTTTTTCACCATACGATTCTGCAGGGCCTTCTTGGCGCTGACTTTAACGCGTTTCTTAGCGGACTTGATATTCGGCAACTCTTTCACCTCCCAAATCAACTTGATGATCAAATCATCGCACGAAATCTTAGCATGAAAGCTGAGAAATTGCAAGCATTTTTTCAAAAAGAGTAAGGACAATCCATAAAAGAAAAAGTCTTTATGCAATATCGCTGGAAAATCATGTTTTTTGAAGATGCAAACCATACGGCAAAGTCTGATATCCCTTCAAGTGAAGGCTTATAAATGCTTGCCCGTGGAGATTGGGTATGATATAATATTCTGTACAGAACTTTCAAGGGAGGGAAGCTGATTGCGAAGCATGACTGGCTGCGGTCGCGGCCATGGATGGGATGGAAGCTGGGATGTCACTGTTGATATCAAGAGTGTTAATCATCGTTTTCTGGATGTTGCTGTCAAGCTGTCCAGCGATCTGATTTTCCTTCATGATTTGGTTCGGAAAGAGGCCGGCGCTTCACTGATCCGAGGGCATCTGGACGTAATTGTTACTGTAAAACGGTCTAGGCCTGGGAAAGGCGAAGTTTTTATCGATAATGGTCTTGCTGCATCGTATTTCGAAAATGCAAGACAAATTGCCGAAAAGAATGGCTGTGAAGTCGGATTGAATGCCGGTTCGCTTCTTTCGCTTCCGGGGGTGTGTACTGTTACGGAAAGCGGTTTGGACACGGAAGCGATTTCAAAGCTCACACTTCAGGCAGTTCAGGAAGCGATCGAGCAGGTTGTCGTGATGCGTGTGGAAGAAGGCAAACATCTTCAGGAAGACATTGCTCTGCATCTTGCGGAAGCTGAACATTTACATGAAGCCATTGCTGCTAAGGCGCCGATGGTTGTTGTGCAATACCGACAGAAATTGCTGAGCCGACTTGAAGCAATGCATGTTGAAGGAATTGATCCTTCAAGAATTGCTCAGGAAGTGGCTCTCATCGCAGACAAATGTGCGATCGACGAGGAGCTTTCCAGACTGTCATCACACTTTCTCCAGATGCACACGTATCTTGCAACGGAAGGCGAAAATGGCAAGAAAATGGATTTCCTAATCCAGGAGATGAACCGTGAGGCTAATACAATCGGATCCAAGGCAATGGACGCTGAAATTGCACAGTATGTTGTGAATCTGAAATCCGAGATTGAAAAGATGCGTGAACAGGTACAGAATGTGGAGTGATATGGCTTGAGACTGGTCAATGTTGGATATGGAAATACGGTGAATGCAGACCGTCTTCTTGCGATTGTCAGTCCAGATTCAGCTCCAATACGTCGCATGGTCCAGGATGCCCGTGATGAAAGCCGGGTCATAGATGCTACGTGCGGACACAGGACAAGAGCTGTCCTGATTATGGATTCAGGACACATTGTATTATCTCCTCTTCAGCCTGAAACGATGGCAGCAAGAACAGAAGATAAAAGCAATAAGAACATGAATGACACTGAAACTGAAGGTTGATAGGAGAAGTGAGGTATGGGGGAAAGCCGCAAAGGAATGCTCCTGGTAGTTTCTGGACCTTCTGGTACAGGAAAAGGGACATTGATCGAGAAACTAATCGAATGGGATTCTTCTTTTGGTTTTTCTGTTAGCTGCACAACACGAGCCATGAGACCCAACGAAGCCGAGGGTAAGCAGTACTATTTTATCGATGACGCCCGATTCGATCAACTGATTCAGGAAAATGCATTTCTTGAATATGCGTCCGTGCACGGACATCGCTATGGGACGCTTGTGAGTGAAGTGAATTCCCGCATAGAGCAGGGGCAGAATGTTATCCTGGATATTGATGTGCAGGGTGGCATGGCTGTCATGAAGAAAGTGCCTTCATGTGTCAGCGTCTTTATTTATCCACCGAGCTTCAATATTCTTGAGGAAAGACTCAGAAACCGCAAGACAGAGACGGAAGAAGAAATATGCCGAAGGCTGAATAATGCCCGAGGGGAATTTACCAAGATGGGTGAATACCAGTATCTTCTGCTTAATGACACGGTGGAGCTTGCAACGGAGCGACTCAAATGCATTGTCAACGCAGAAAAAATGAAATCAGCAAGATACATTCCCACGATCCCTGAATAAACAAACCATTGATGGATCCCAGCCCCAAAAGGCTGGCTGAAATAAGGAGGAACCGAATATGTCTATCGTTGAACCGAACGTCCTTGAACTTCTTGAACATGCTGACAGCCGATACACACTGGTAGTTGAGGCTTCCAAGCGTGGACGTCAGCTGGTTGCCGGCGCCCAGCCGCTGATTGATGATAAGGACATGAAACCACTAGGAATAGCTGTCGAAGAAATTGACCGCGGTCTGGTCACTTATGATAAACCGGCGGACGTTGACGAGGAGTAATTCCGTATGGATGCAAAAACCGTTGTTCTTGGCGTAACAGGAGGCATTGCAGCGTATAAAAGCGCTGAACTTGTGTCAAGATTGCGCAAACGCGGCTACATCGTTCATGTCATAGAAACGAAAAACGCGACGGAGTTTGTGACTCCTTTAACGTTTTCCACAATGAGCGGTCAGCCATGCATCGTTGACACATTTGAACGCCCTGAGACTTGGGATGTGAAGCATATTTCACTTGCACAGGCTGCTGACATCTTTGTGATTGCTCCAGCTACTGCCAATGTGCTTGCAAAATTAGCCTGTGGAATTGCCGATGACATGCTGACGACAACTGTTCTTGCAACCAAAGCACCGGTTCTGGTTGCACCTGCAATGAATACAGGCATGTGGACAGCACCTGCAACCCAGGAAAACATGATAACTCTCATGAAAAGGGGAGTCTATGTTGTGGGTCCAGAGGGTGGAAAACTTGCCTGTGGAGATACAGGTACCGGACGTATGAGCGAGCCTTCCCAGATTGAGGAAGAAATCGTTCGTATCCTGGAACATCAGAAGGATTTGCAGGGATTGCATGTGTTAGTTACAGCAGGAGCAACACGGGAGCATCTGGACCCAGTTCGTTTTATTTCAAATGAATCCAGTGGTCGGATGGGATTTGCGATTGCAGAAGCTGCCATGGAGCGTGGAGCTGAAGTCACACTCATCCATGGAATTACATCGGTTCCTATGCCATTTTGCACAAAAACCATATCTGTCGAAAGCACGCAGGAACTCTATGATGCAGTAACCACTGAATGCATGAAAGCAGATATCGTGATTCAAGCAGCTGCTCCGTGCGATTATCGGTTTGAACAAATATTTACGCAAAAGATGAAAAAACAGTCCGGTGAACCCATCGTTCTCCGTATGGTTGAGAATCCGGATATTGCAGCCGAAGTTGGCAGAAGAAAGCATTACGGACAGACGTTGGTCGGTTTTGCGGCAGAAACTGAAAAGCTTACAGAGCATGCCATGCAAAAACTTGAGAAGAAGAACCTGGATCTCATAGTTGCCAATGATGTCACCAAAGCGGGGGCTGGTTTCAATACGGAAACAAACATTGTAACGCTGATTACGCGGGATGAAATGGAACCGATTCCAATAATGACCAAAAAAGAACTTGCATTTGTTATCCTTGACAAGATCATAGCATTACGTGCATCCATATGAGATTACCCGGCAGATTTCTGCCGGGTATTCGAAATCGAAGCGATGAAATCATACATTACGGATTATCGAAAAGAGATGGCCCGGGGGCTTCTGTAAACCTGATTTCCATGGGGTAGACCTTTCTGGAACTATTCGCTAAACCATAGTTTCACGAATAGTTAAGCCGGCAAAATAAACCAGTGGAGCATTGGAGGTGAAAATCCATGACCTATCGTGAACAAGTTGATGCCAATCGTATTGAACAGATTCGTTCCATATGCAGAGAGCTTCCAAAGTCATGCATGGATTTTCTCCGTCATATCGCGATTACCACGGGTACTTTTACAAGGCTCGCATATGCGATCGATATGCGTACCTTCGTATTCTATCTTAACCGCGAACGTTTTCCTTTCTCAGAGAAAAACCCAACGCTCTGGACGGATGATGATCTTTCCCACCTTACTGCCTCTGATCTTACGGCCTATACGGAATATCTTACCTATTATTTTCGAAACGAAGATCAGATTGAAGCAAATGGGCTTCCAAAAGCCACGGTCAATCATGAACGTGCAATTAAGCGTAAACTGTGTTCGATTCGTTCATGGTATGATTATCTTTTCAAAGAACGCAGGATTCCTTCCAATCCGACGCTCTTAGTCCCATTACCCAAAATTCATGAAAAACCCATCCTTCGCCTGAATGCAGATGAAATGACCAAAATGCTTGCTGAGGCTGAAACTGGTGACGGTTTAACCAAAGGCCAGCGGCGCTTTCAGAAGCAGACCAGCAAGCGAGATTATGCTATTTTATCACTATTTCTTGGAACCGGTATCCGCGTTTCCGAGTGTGTTGGTATCAACATTAGTGATGTCAATCTTGAAGAAAACGCTTTTCTTGTTACAAGAAAAGGCGGCAATCAGGTTGTTCTTTATTTTCCACCCGAAGTTGCAACCGCAATCGGCGAATATCTCGAAGAACGGTTGAAAATGGAAACCCTTCCCGGGCATGAAGATGCTTTATTTCTTTCGATTCAAAAGCGCCGGATGACACAGCGTGCCGTAGAAAAACTGGTCAAGAAGTATGCTGCCGTAGCAGCTCCGCTGAAGCCGAAGATCAGTCCGCATAAGCTCCGATCGACGTATGCCACCAATCTGTACCACGAAACCGGTGATATATATCTGGTAGCTGATATGCTTGGTCATTCTTCCGTTGATACCACGAGAAAACATTATGCAGACATGACGGATGCAAGACGGCGTATGGCTGCGCAGCATGTACATTTGCCTGAACGAATCGAAGAAAAAATGAATAAGGCGGAATCGGATGATTCTTTCGAAGGAAAGTAATCAACCATACAGACTCCCCTTTCCCACTGTTTTGAATGAATAAGCAGCACGTTCCGGCGGAATCCATAACACAGTTTTAAGTCCAACTCGATGAAAACGGAATTGTTTTCAAGGCATTTGGCGTGATTTCGGTCACGCCTTTTGTTTTGCCATCATTCATCGATTGAAACCGGAGATGTGTAAATGTGCTGTTCTTCCGTTTTTCTTGCATTAAAAGAATACGTGTGTGCAAAATCGTGTTCCCGAAATCGATCATGACAAGCAAAATCAGCATCGTAGGAACGATTGTGTGACCACCCCGGCGGTCACACTTGATATTTCAGCAATAAAATAGCCCGCAAAGATTATAAACATGCTCTGCGGGAGTACGTGCCAGATAGGTGCCAGATATCCGGCTTATTCACTTAGCATTCGAAGAAACTGTTTTACAGTTATGCAAAACAAACCGTGATTCTGGAATCTTTCCCGGATGAGGAGCGGAGTTTAAGGGATACCCGAGTGACGTCCTTAACTCAGAAACTTGCAGCTTGCTGATCTCACGGATCTTCTGAATCCGCAATAAAGATCAATTGCCTGTTCATCAGTTTTACAGTTCCATATGTTTTCGTGATCGGATCGTTATAACCATGGGGACCTTCTTTGACTATTACAATTCGTCCTTTTTCAAGGTGGTCGATCCGATAATCATAATTATATCCATCCAAAACATAAAGATCATCATTGCGGGGATCGATCAATACGGACCATACCGCTTCTCCAGGTAACACTTATGAACATATCGGTACATCCGTCGCCTGTGATGTCAAAGAATTCGTAGATGGGTTTGGCTGGATCAAGACATTCTTCTGCTTGCCGGAATCTGTTCCTTAATGCCCTGCCTCATTTTTTGCAAAAGCATCTTCTGCATCGATACCGAAATCAGCAAGATTCCCGGATGATGCGTGCGGTGATTCCCCAGCAATGACCGGCGCGACCTCCATACCCGGAATCCCCAGGAATGACTGGATTGCTTCACGGTTTTTCCGGGATCCCTCAGGGATGTAGAGGAAACTTCCAGTTGCGACATGGTATCCGAAGGAAACAAGGATTGGTATGCCTTTCTCGAAGATAAACAGGTAGCTGCAGCCTTTTTCTCCATCAAGCGAGTCGTCTAGGATGACAGCAGTAGCAACACTAAAAAACGCGATGTATTCAGACCCCGCCCGTCCGTTCACCAAAGAGCACACGGATTGTATGCTGATACGTCTCAGCAGCTGATCCTGCAGCGTCGGGGAAAGACTTTCAAATGTTTTTTTGGTTTTTGCATCAGACAGAAGCAGATTCTCCAGAAGAATTTGGGGATCACTCTTGATTGTGTAAACAGCCAAAGGGCGGTCATAATCATGAGTATTTACTTCTTCACGTACTTTGCCATACAAATTCGGGGAGATAAACATGTCCAGAAAATCCGTGCTGTCAACAATCTCGCTCATCAGGCCGGTTACTTTCAGGCCGACGCGGGTATAATCCGGATTGGCCTCCTCACATAATGCGTTACCTGTCGAACAGAAAAGCAGGATCGCTGAGAGCAGGAAGCTTATCATTTTACGGATGTGCATTGTGGTCTCCCCTTTATACTAGTTACGCTTTTTCATAAGTCCACCTGATCGAGCTAAAGCTCTTAACCAGTATTCTACCATTCTCCCTGTTTCTCCTGCATATAAAAGCGGCGATTATTATGACGAAAGCTCATAGATGAAAGGCAGCCGAACCTTCGTTGAAATCCAGAGATTGCCCGTGCTGTATACGTACCATAAGAAGTGGATCCGGACATCGAGACGATGGTGGCAAAGAATAAAAATGAGAAACCGAAGAAAGGTTTCGTCCGCAATCAGGATAATGACACATCTCACAATCCCCAAAAAGGAAGCAGCAACAGGGATCTGATTACACCAGTTGCTGCTTGGCATGCAGGGATATGATGTTTTTCATGACAAGCGTTTTTGCTCCGTTGCGTAGTGTTTATCTTCAGGATTCCGGCTGATCCCTATGGAAGTCTCTCATATGGCAGCTTTCAGCATAGAAATTTGAAGCAGATCATCGCATCAGGATGGAATAGACTGAGCTTTTTTTACATAATCGAGCAAGCGGTTTCCTATGATCAGCGAGTGTTCTGCAATCGTATATTTCAAGTCAGTCGGCAGATATCTTCCCCATTCCTGGATTTCAAACGTGAGATCTCCTGCAAAATGGATATCAGCGAGACCAGCCATTGCATCCTCCCAGTCAATTGAGCCATAAAACGGCATCAGATGTTCATCTGTTTCGCCATGATTGTCCTGCACATGCACAGCTTTCAGTCTGGAACCGATGGCATTCAGATTCTGCCGATGGAAACCACCTGTCAGGTTGCCGTGTCCAAAATCATAACAGATTCCAACATGTTCCGGATTATGAAATGCATCGCAAAGGTCGATCAGTTCATAGATGCTTGCACAATAGATTCTTTGCATCGGTTGAGATCTGTTATATTCAAAATCATTTTCCAGTGCAATACCAACACCATATTTGACGGCAGTTTCCACATGGGGTGCATAATATTGAAGATTTACATTTCTGCTTGTCTGCATATTTGATGCTGCATCATATACTGTGAAAGGATGCGTAACAGCCCATTTTGCACCAAGTATTGAGGTGCCGATAATCGAACGTGTAATCAGGACCTCCATCATTTCAGCTTTGTCAGTCCCCTTTTCCTTATCGACATCATAATACGGGAGATGGGACTGGTTGAATCGAATTCCATGTGATGCTGCAAGTTCCCCGATCGATTCAATATATTCTTTCCAGTGATCGGTTCGCAAGGGACTTTCCGGGTTCATCGCCATGCAAAAATTTATATCCAGAACTTTATAACCTGCCTTTGCACAGGTCTCAATGGCAAATTCGACAGGCAATCTGGACCTTCCCCGCTGAAAAGCACAGATATTGGTAGATGTTGATATTTCCATATATCTTCCTCTTACTGATTCGCCTTGGTATACTGTTCGAGCAGCCCGCCAAGATCATCAGCCATCAGTTCAGCTCCCTCTTCAGGCGTCATATCCTGATCAAGGATATCTGTGATATCGTTCATAATGGCATAATAGAAATCAGCAGAAGGACCAACGGTCACCGAACGCATGGTATCCGGTGTGTTCAGCAGCTGCGTAAGCGCAACCTGGTATTGAGGATATTGTTTGATCAGATCTTTCCATGTTTCGCTCTCACTGGCAGCGCGATTGGAAGGAATGTAACCAGTGCCTTTGGCAAAATCTGCCTGAATTTCACTGGAGGTCAGGTATTGCATAAAGGACCATGCAGCTTCTTTCTTAGCATCCCCATGATCAAACATGACAAGACAGGATCCGTTTACTGTAGCACCATGGGCCGCTTCCGAATTTACCCTCGGATAGCCGGCTACACCCACTTCAAAGTTGTTGGCAACTTTTTCAAGAAGTGATGCTACATTGGAAGAAGATGACGTCATAAGCAGTTGTTTTCCTGCAACAAATGCATCTGTGGAACCGGAAGTGTTGGAAAGAGCACCGGAAGCATACAGTTTTTTCCATGAACGAAGGAAAGTAACCAATGCTCCATTTTCCAGGCATTCCAAAGCGTCTGCTGTTCCCTCAGCGCCATTGTGATAATTAACCAGGTTGCTCCCGATCTGTCCAAGCCAGTTTGCAAGCGTAGGTGTATTGGGAACAGAAGCATAAATCACGGTGCCTTCTTCGAGCTTCAATACGTCTGCAAGTGCTGCAATATCAGCAAGCGTGTCAGGCGCAGATACATGGGCTGCATCAAGCGCAGTTTTATTGTAATAGAGCACCGTGGTGGAGGTGGCAAACGGGAGTCCAAGCTGAACACCGGACAGAGACCAGTTGCTCACAGCAGGAGCAAGAAGACCTGAAAGGTCATTCTCCGGGTGGTCCTTTAACGCTTCTTCGACTGTGTATGCTGCATCTGCAGCAAGATAGGATACTTTGCCTGTTGCATCCAGCTGCATCACATCAGGAAGGGTTTCCGTCTGTCCCGCTGAAAGAACAGAGTTCATTTTGGTGACAGACTCAGCATATGTTCCCTGATAGACAGCTTCCACTTCAATTCCTTTTTCTTTTCCCAGAGTCTCATTAAACTGGCGGACATAGGAATCCATAAGAACGCCGGCCTCTTCAGACATGGAATGCCAGAATACGATATGAGTGGTCTCTGCATGCGCACCCATGACAGAAAGACCCAGAACAAGGATGAGGACAAGTGCCATCTTTTTTTTCATCAGAAACACCTCCATAAATATATCGATTAACCAACAAGCGAACCGCTTGAGGACATCGCACCAGTCATACTCCGACGGAGAATAATAAAGAAGACGATTGCCGGCAGCAGAG
>ONVN01000123.1 GCA_900321295.1 uncultured Eubacteriales bacterium | reverse complement strand
CGGCATCCGAACGATCGAGGCGGATGTGAAGCACGGACTGAGGATCAGCGGAAAAGAGACGAAGCTGAAGGGCGGCTGTCTGCACCATGACAACGGTCCCCTCGGCGCGGTCAGCCTGTATGACGCGGAAGCCCGCAAGGTCCGGAAGATGAAGGAAGTCGGGTACAATGCGATCCGCACGACCCATAACCCGCCGTCGTCAGCCCTTCTTGAAGCCTGCGACCGTCTGGGCATGTATATCTTTGATGAAGCCTTTGATGCCTGGGGTATGGGCAAGCAGCCCGGTGACTACAACCAGTATTTCGCCACAGACTGGGAGAAGGACCTGACCGCCTTTGTGCGCCGGGACCGCTGCCATCCGTCGGTCATCCTCTGGTCCACGGGCAATGAAATCACCGAGCGTGCCGGTCTGAATGACGGTTATGTCTGGGCCGTGAAACTCGCCGAAGCCATCCGGAGACTGGATCCGAGCCGTCCCGTCTCCAACGCGATCTGCTCTTTCTGGAACGGCCTGGACGATGCCCTTCAGGAAGAGCAGATGCGCAAATGGGCGGAACAGAAAAAAACCGGCGGTCTCCAGAATGCAGACCTCGGCGGCAAAAAGGACCTTCTGTGGGAGGAGTATACGGAAGCCTTTGCCAACAGCCTGGACATTGTGGGCTACAACTATCTGGAAGGCAAGTATGAGCAGGATCATGAATTGTTCCCCGAACGCGTGATCCTCGGCAGTGAAAACTATCCCAAGGAAATCGGCATGCACTGGCCGATGATCGAAAAGACGCCGTGGATCATCGGGGACTTCACCTGGACGGCCTGGGACTATATCGGCGAGGCAGGCATTGGCAAGGCAAATTTCCTTGAGCCCGGTGATCCGCGAATCGGCAATCCCTGGGGTGTGGGTTCCCCGTATCCCTGGCGAACCGCAAACGATGCCGACTTTGATGTGACAGGCACCCTCCGTCCCCAGGGCGTGTACCGCCGCATCGTGTGGGGCAGTCCGGAAACGGCGGTGTTCTCCTATGATCCGGCCACCTATGACAAGGTGGAATCACTCTCCAGCTGGGGTTTCCCGGGCGTGTCGGCGCGCTGGAACTGGGAAGGACAAGAGAACAAACCGGTCCGGATCGCCGTGTTCAGCGCAGCGGAGGAAGTGGAGCTCCGGGTCAACGGGGTGAGCCTCGGACGCAGAAAGGCCGGGGAAGCGCTGTCCCATGCGATCCCGCTGACCTTCGTGTTTGAAACCGTATACACGCCGGGCACCGTGGAAGCCGTCAGCTATGCAGGCGGAAGGGTAATCTCCCGCGCGAAGCTCGAAACCACCGGAAAGCCGGTCTCCGTGCGTCTGATCCCCGAAACGGAGACGCTGAAGGCGGACGGGGAATCGCTGTGCTATGTCCGGGCAGAGCTCGTCGATGAAAACGGGCGTGTTGTGCCGGATGCTGACTGTCTCCTGACGGCAGAAGCAGAAGGCGCCGCTTCCCTTCAGGGCTTTGGCAGCGGCAATCCCATCACGGATGAAAACTATACCCGTGGGAAGTTCACCACCTGGCAGGGCTGTGCGCTGGCTGTGCTGCGCGCGGGCTGCGAGGCCGGCGAAGTCTGCCTGAAGGTGGCAGCCCAGGGCCTTCCGGGTGCGGAAATCACCCTGAAGGTGAAAGCATAAAAGGAGGAGCGGGCTGCACGTTCCTGCCGGTGAGAAGAATTTCGAAGAGAAAAAGTGAGCCCGGAGGACAGGATGCATCCTGTTTCCATGATCTGCGGGCAGCAACTCTGAGCAGACGTCTTCAGGCGTGAAAAATGAAAAGCCATATCGAAAGGGCAATCCGGGGATATGGCTTTTCGTTTTTTTCGATTCCGGCACATAGGTGCAGGAGAGCGGCAGTCAGTCTCTGGATCAGAAGACCGTGTTCAGGCAGAAGAAACAGCCAGCCTTGATACAAACCGCCGAAACGGAGGAAGCGGCGCAAAGGGTCATGGGAAGGAAATCAAAATGGCATCCTGACACCAGAGGTTCTGGAAGCAGGATGCCATTCGATGGGTGCGGGATTATTCTTGTGATGCTTTCTTTATTGTGTCTGACGGGCAAGCGAAAAGAGCGCGGTCAGTTCTTTTCCGCTTTCCTGCATGCCCCGTTTGATCCATTCAAGCATCCACCCATAAATACCGTATGCCCAGAAGGATTTCATATAGGCTTCAAGGTTTTGCATTTCAGGCGTGATCTGAATGGTACGTATGATCGTTTCCATCATGATGGAGGACATACCGGCATGATAGAGCGTGGTATAGAATTCCCGATGATCCCGATAGAAGTCAAACAGGGAAGGAAACAAGGTCTCCGGTGCAGATTCAGGGTTTGACGCATAGAGGTCGCCCCATTCCCGGATGAGACGATCGGATTCCTCCCTCAGGATATCTTCTTTGCTCTGGTAGTTTCGGTAAAAAGAGACCCGCCCAATTTCCGCTTTGTCTGTTAACTCACGGACGGAGATATCCGACAGGGGTTTTTCTTTCAGAAGAGCAAGAAGCGCGTCGGTGATCTGCCTTTTGACATACGTGTTTTTCTGCTCGTTATTCATATGCATGCGATGAAACAAATCTCCCTTCCGTGTATCATTTTGCTGAAACACTTGTATCGTCGGTAATTCCATGATACATTTGTTGCATCACCTTGTCAAGGAGGCCGACATGAGGAAAGCAATGAAACTTGTTTTGATCTTGCTGGTACTTGTCCTCGCCGTGGTTCTTGCAGCTTTCTGGTACATCAGGTCCATGCTGCCCAGCGGAGACGGAAACAACGATATTACGGAGGGGTATTATCAGCGTTTCCGGTCCGATGCGCCGTTGGAGATGAAATATGCTCAGCCAGGTTCATATGAGACAGGTTATTCGGAATTCGCTTCTGACCACGAATCCATAGGGAAGGTGCGCATCTGGTATCCGCAGGAACTGGCGGTCAGCGAGAAAAGCTGGCCGATGATCCTGGTTGTCAATGCCAGCGGGACGCCAGCCTCTTCCTATGAGCCATTCTTTTCCCGTTTGGCCTCATGGGGTTTCGTCGTGGTCGGCAACGAGGATGGGCAGACCGGAAATGGCAAGACCGCGTCGATCATGCTGGACTGGATGCTGAATCTTCCGGATGACAGCGTGCTTGCAGGGAAGATTGACGAGGACAGCATGGGGATTATCGGTTATTCCCAGGGCGGAGCCGGTGCGATCTGTGCCGTGACGAATTACGAAAACGGCTCACGCTACAAGACGATGTTTACGGGAAGTGCCGCCTATCCTACGCTTGCCAGAAACATGGGATGGGAATATGATGCCTCGAAAATAGCGATCCCGTATTTCATGGTTGCCGGTACAGGAAAATCCGATGATTCAGGCTCCGACCCGGAAACGAGCTATGGCGGCGTTTCGCCCCTTTCCGGGCTGACCGCAAACTACACAAGCATTCCTGACGGGGTGCAGAAGATTCGGGCAAGAGCGGTCGGAGCCGAGCATGAGCAGATGCTGATGCGCTCAGACGGATACATGACGGCATGGATGCTGTATCAATTAAAGGGTGATGCCGAGGCTGCTTCCGTCTTTATCGGGGAAGAGGCAGAAATCCTTCATAACAGGAACTGGCAGGATGTGGAGAAGAATCAATGAGCAGAAAAACAGGGAAAAAGAAGCATACGTTGTTCATCGTAATGGCCATCATGCTGATCGTATTGACAGCTGCAGCCTTGATCCTCATGACACATACCCAACTCATCGTAGGTACAATCCAGAGCCTGGCCGCAGGCACGGTCAATACAAAGAACCTTGTTGAGCCTCTTGGCGTGCCCATGGAAGGAATGAAGGAAAACGGGCAGTACATCATGACAGAGATCCTGTATTCCGATCATTTTCCGATGCACATGCCCGGCTGCTTCCCTTCCGCATGCGGGAAACGCAGGATTCCTCGCTGCGCAGGAGGATTCAGGAATCAGGAAAGAAGG
>ONVN01000356.1 GCA_900321295.1 uncultured Eubacteriales bacterium | reverse complement strand
CAGGTGGACTGGCGGCTTCAGGCCGACGGCAGCCACGCACCCGTGGAGAACGCCGAACCCCTGCCCTTCCCGAAGATGGACGAAAGCCGGTTTGCCCATGGTCCGGCACCGGAAAACCGCTTCAACGCCCGGACGGATACCCGCCGTGCGGACATCACCCTCCTGGATGTGGCGGAAGGCAGAGCGACCCTCGACCGCCTTCTGGATGCGATCCCCGTGGAGGAAATGGTGTCCATCCTCGGCGGCCAGCCCAACCGCGGTGTGGCCAACACCTACGGCGTCGGCGGCCTGAACCGGTACGGGATTCCGAATGTCATGACGGCCGATGGCCCGGCAGGCCTTCGCATTGAAAAGCCCTGCGGCGTCACCACAACCGCCTTCCCCTGCGCCACGCTGCTCGCCTGCTCCTGGAATGAAGCCCTGGTGGAGGAAATCGGCCGGGCTGCGGCCGAGGAAGTGAAGGAGAACGGCATCGGGGTGTGGCTGGCTCCCGGCATGAACATTCACCGCAATCCGCTCTGCGGCCGGAACTTTGAGTACTATTCCGAGGATCCGCTGGTCACGGGCAAAATGGCCGCCGCCATGGTCCGCGGCGTGCAGAGCCAGGGTGTCTCCGCCTGTGTCAAGCATTTTGCCTGCAACAACAAGGAAGTCAACCGCGCCGACTCCGATTCCCGCCTGAGCGAGCGAGCCCTGCGTGAGATCTACCTGAAGGGCTTTGAGCTGGCCGTGAAGGAAGCCCAGCCCTGGACCCTCATGACGAGCTACAACATCGTCAACGGCGTCCGCGCCTCCGAAAACAGGGAACTGCTCACGGACATTCTCCGGGGCGAATGGGGCTATAAGGGGCTCGTCATCACGGACTGGTGGAACCATTCCACGAACCATGACCGCGAGATTGCGGCCGGCAACGATGTCAAGATGCCGCGCGGCATGCCCGAGTATGTGATGGAATCCGTGAAGAACGGCACCCTGGATCCCGCCTGCATCCGGGAAAGCACCCGGCATCTCCTGGAAATGATCCTGAAACTCGACTGACAGGACATAATGAAATCCCGGCACCGCAATGGATGCCGGGATTTTTTTCCATGTTTTTCCGCCTGTCAGACTTCTCACTCTTCCCCGGATTCGGTCTCTTCCCCGTGGACTTTCAGGCACAGATCAATGCCCTTCGACTCAATCCACAGATCCTTCTCCAGACCGTCCTTCATCTCCCGGAAGGTGACTTCAAATGCGTTCTTCTCGAGGTACACCGCCGCCTGCTGCTCTTCGGGGACCATGTCCAGCCATTCGTCATACATTTGCAGCATATCCCTCTCCCAGACCTCATACAGACGGCTGCGCAGCAGTTTTTCCAGCTTTTCCGGGGGATTCAGGACACTCATCTGCTTTGAAATCCGCTCTTCCTCCAGATGGCGGTAACAGAAGACCGCACCCCATTCATTCTTCCCTTCCCAGCTGCAGCTGGCGGGGTACATCTCCATGAGTTCGTCTTCCCCCAGCCCGTCCTCCGCCAGCATACCCGTCGCCGTGGAATCCAGATCATAGAGTTTGAAGATCAGGAGATCGTCCATTTTTCCCGTCTGCTTTTCCCCGAGGTAGGCCTGCAGCTTTTTCACGGCAGCTTCCGTTTTCTTTCCGAATTTGCCGTCCGCCACATCGTCGAGGAACCCCAGTTCAATGAGCATGTTCTGAATCGTCTCCACCTCGTCTCCGGAGCTGCCGCGCTTCAGGTCGGCCAGGCCCTGTGAGCCTACGGAAAGCAGCATCACGAAGCACAGGATCAGCACAGGCAATCGTTTTTTCATGGTTTCTTCCTCCGTTTCCTCCGGTCCGCAGGCAGCATCAAGCCGTATCGGCAAAACAGTCCTGCCCTGCCGCAATGTTTTCCCGGGCAGGTGACCGATGTCTGCTTCTTTTTCTGCTGTCATTATACCCCATCCCATGAAAAAAAGCCATGGATGCATGCCATGGCCTCAAATCCTCAGGAGGATTTCCGGAACTCCAGTGCCCTCTCCACCCGCTCCAAGAGCAGGTCAAGGCTGAAATACCCGCTTTCCTGTTCAACTCTCTGTCCGTCGATCCATACGCTGACGGTGGGGGCCGACAGGATCCCCCGCTGGGCCGCCAGAGCCGGGAATTCCCGGATGGGAAGATACCGCGCCGTGGCTTCCGGGTGCCGGGAAAGCCAGGCATCCAGCTTCTGCCGGATGGCAAGGCACGGACCGCAGGAATCGTCTCCGAATTCCACGACAAGAAGGGGACAGGAACGGATCAGGTCCTCGAGATCCTCATGAAGCATTTTCATACCCTTTGCCCTCCTGCTCACCTCGTCAGAACCACACGCACCGAATCCTGCAGCCGCTGATGCCGGACACTGGTGGCATCAAAGCGCACGGTCCGGAAAGCAAACTGCATAATGGGGCCGGTGGCAAACGCACAGATCACGGTCCCGATACCTACAGGTCCGCCCAGCAGCCATCCGATCAGCGTCGCCGAGGACAGGAGGGCAATGCTGACCGCGCCGATGGGCAGCTGTTTTACGCGCTTGGCCAGTCCCACCAGCAGCGTGTCACGCGGACCGCAGCCCAGGGAGGCCATCATGTAGGTATACTGGGTGTAGGCCAGGATGAAAAGGCCCAGAATCATGCAGGGAATCCCCGCCCACAGGGAGGTGCAGGCCGGCACGGCATGGATGAAGTTAAAGAAGTCCACGGACTTCCCCACCACCACCGCATCGATGAACATCGCAATGCCGATGGGCTCCTTCAGCAGGATATCCATCAGCAGAATGGACAGGGACACCGCAATGGAGGCATTGCCGTAAAGGATACCGAGACTT
>ONVN01000183.1 GCA_900321295.1 uncultured Eubacteriales bacterium | reverse complement strand
TTCTGTCAGACTCTGGGCCTTTTTTATTTTTTCTTTCAACTCCGAGTCCAAAATTAAATCTTCATAGTTCATGTTCTGCACCCCATTTTTCGTAATTTGCAGGATTAACTATTCAACGACCGCCGGCTTTCCCTCCACCACCGAACGAGCCATGTCCGCCGCCACGGATGCTACGTCCAATCGTATAACCAATCCGATAGGCAACCCAACCGATAAAAGAGCCTCCGGCAACATTTTCAAGCTCTGTTTCCTCAAGCTCTCCTTCCTTGGGAAGCGCTGCTTTAAGCTGCTCTTCTGTGGTTTCAATTCCATACTCGGCAAGTAGGCTGACCACTTCTTTCAGATCCTGAGCTTCGCTCAGCTTTGCGTTGAATGATTCATCATTCATTAATTCTTCGAAAGTCATGAAGCATTACCTCCTGCATTTTTGATTTAATTCGCTTTCAACTATGTATACACGCGCTTTCATAATTCGTTACAGCAAAACTGAAAATTACTTGTAATCGTAAGTCATGGTTGCATTTAATCCTCTATCACTTAAAACATGGTTAGTATTGTAGCGATTGTTGTTCTCATCTTTTGCGTCGACCGCGTTTCCCCATTCTTGATAGGAACCGCGAGTAGCCAGGACACGCAGGACTGACGTATTGGCCAGGATATAATCGCCAACAATTTTAAGTGAGCGTGGGAAAATGATCTTATCCATCTTTTTGCAGTCTGCAAAACACCGTGCACCGATTCTGTAGATGCCTTCACCAAGCATAACCGTTGTAATCTCTGCGCAGCTTTCAAAGGCGCTATCTCCGATTGCCAGTTCGCCACATCTGTCGATGTTAAGCATATTAAGGCCCTTGCAGCCGAAAAACGCATAATTCCCGATCTCTTTCAGCGATTGTGACCATGTGATCGTCCTCAGTACATTGCAGCCGGAAAAAGCGCGTTCTCCAATTGATTCAACTGTGTCGCCAAGGAAAAGGCTGACAATCGTTTTATTTCCCTCAAAAGCTTGTGCAGGGATGTTTGAACCGGTCTTAAAATCGGTAAACATCGTGCAGCCGTCAAAGATCTGACGTCCCATATAGCTTACATTGGTACCAAACCGTGCGTTTTGCAGGGCTGTACACTTGGAGAACGCATAGTCACCCACATACTCTACGCTTTCCGAAAGGACAGCGTCCTTTAATGCACGACAACCGGTAAACGCATAATCACCCACAGTTTTGACATTGTTGCCAAAAGAAACATCCGTCACCGCTTTGCAGTCGGAGAACGCTGAATAGCCAATCTCCTGAACATCGTTTCCGATGATGATATTTGTGAGTTTTTCCCAGCCTTGGAAGCATTTGTCCCCGATCTTCTTCACACCATCGCCGAAATGCAGTGTCTTAATTTCCGGCACATAGTCTTTGAAGATGTTATGGTATTTCAGGTTTTCCTCCACATCACCACCCTCAAGCAGCAGTTCGCCATCGGGAAAAACTTGAATATGCAGTCCATTAACGAGTGTTTCCTCATATAGAACGTTATTCTGTATTGTTCCCGGTTGTATAGTAAAGCTCTGGTCGGACGGTCTGGGTTTCGGCGTGTCAAGCGGAGGAAGACTGACCTCTGGTTTACTTGTGCTGCACGCGGAGAGTGGAATCAGCATGGCAATTACCAGCAGATATGCGATAACTCGGTTTTTCATTTTTTTGCTCCTATTCCAATCTCATAATAGATGAACTCAGTGTCCACTACAGAGATTACATCATTTTTGCTGAGTTCAACTTTCTCGCCCGCTGCAAGACGTCTGCCATTATGATATATGGGATTTTGCTCTGCTTCAATGCGCTCCTGCTGCATATCCTGCAGGCAGCATCCATCCCCCTCGTGAAAAACGCTGGCGTGTGCATCCCTGTGGATTCTCATGTCGCCGAGAATGTTGCCGCGCCACCTGTGATTGCGGTCTAACGGCAGTGGGTCTTCTGTGATAACCTTTGTTTCCCCAGTTTCTTTACACCTCAAAATACAAATCTTCTGATCATCAAATACGCGATCATATGCTTTTCCGGAAAGAAGCAGGAATTGATCATCCGCAAGTGCAATTTCTGCGCTCGGCGACAATTCTACAGTCTCGTTTTTCCCTATTATCTTGCCGTCAACTTCTGTATCATTTGTGGGATTCAGATTCTTCAGGAAGTATTTTTTCTTCTTCCGGAATATTTCCACATGCGTCCCGCTGATTTCATTATTGTCCGGAAAGGCAAGGTCTGAACGGTCGTCCAGTCTGCCGACAGTAACCTTGTTTTTGTTAATCAGATACACTTTCTCAGTTTCTAATCTGACTAAAATTGCCGGGAAATATGAATCCCTTATTTCTGTTCCCCCGCAGGAAGGAATATCTTTTGGATAGTACACAGTTGAGCCGGAATCTTTGGGGATAAACACAGTACATCCTAAGTTAGAGTCTGTTTGGGGCTCAGGCTTTGGTTCGACCTTCGGCTCAGGCTTTGGTTCGACCTTCGGCTCAGGTTTTGGCTCGGGTTTTAGTTCAGCCTTCATCTCGGGGTTTGGTTCGGGATTTGATTTGGTTTTCGGCTTTGGAGTGGCTTTCAGCGTTATAACAGCTCTTGGCTTTTTCTTCGGTTTAGGGTCAACTTCCGGCTTTGGCTTTGACTCTGGCTCTGACTCCGGTTTTGGTTCCGGCTTCGGTTCCGGCTTCGGTTCTGGTTCCGACTTCGGTTCTGGTTCCGACTTCGGTTCTGGTTCCGGCTTCGGTTCTGGTTCCGGCTTTGGGATGGGCTCCGGCCCGGGTATGGAGTTTGGATCAGATTTTGGTTCACGCTTTGGCTGCTCAACAATTGGACCAGGCCACACTCCGCCGCCCGGTTCATCTTTGGGGTTAACCTGTGCTTTGCTGTATTCAAGTTTATGCTGTGCCCAGATTTGCAGCGCATGCTCATTCGCATGCTGCCCAGGCGTTCGGCAGGAGTTAAGCACCGGTGCTGAGACGAGTTCGCTGAAAAAATCACGCTCCTCTAATTCATATTTATTGAGATAGCGCGAGCTGCTGAGAAGAAATTTTGTTCCTTTGGACATGAGAAAACGCTCTAACACAATGGATACCATGGGTTTGTTGTTACCCACTGCATAACTGAGCTCATTGCGGCAATTGTGGGATTCCGCAGACGCTTTTGAAACAGAAATGACACAGGCTTTTGCGTTAATCAGATGGTTTGCGACAACCTCTGGCCATTCTTCTCCAGCATGAATTCCATTGTCATACCAAACGCGAAAGCCTTCTATTGCAAGCCTCTCAATGATAGGATAAACCTGCGCTTCATCCTCGTGACAATAGCTGAAGAAAAGGTAATCTTCGTTTCCCTCATAAGGCGGAGCATAGCATTGCATAATTGTTTCCTCCTCACTCAATCATCAGAAGCTCATGCAGGTTTGTCCGCCGAAAATCCTCAAGGATCGTCGGCGGCACATTGCACAGCGTCAATGATCCGCGATTGATGCTGTCTGCCGTCTGCTGGACGGAGAGGAGAGCATCCTGACAGGCATTTGCAATGTACTGTAATTCTTCGCAGTCCACAATCACATCCATGCCAACGGTTATCAATGCCACAAGTTCATCCTTGAATGCATGCTCCATCTCACTCTTGAGCGCTCCGGATACTTTCACAAGAATATGGCCGTTTTCTTCAGTTTCTTTTACGGTCAGCAGTGTTTTGCCGTCCTCAATCATGGACCAGGAATCTTCTTCGTATACTCTCGTCAAGCTCATAATCTCACCTCATACCAACTGTCTTGATGCCAACTGATAGAACAGGCCTCCACGATCCATCAGGCTCTGATAGTTTCCTTCCTCCACAATTTTCCCGGCATCCATGACTACAATCCTGTCGCAGTTTTTAATGGTGCTCAACCGGTGAGCAACCACGATTCTGGTGACATTCATCTGATCCAGACTTTCGCATACTGCAGCCTGTGTCACGTTATCCAGTGCGCTCGTAGCCTCATCAAAGATTAAAATGGCAGGATGGCTGATGATTGCGCGGGCAATCAGGATCCGCTGTTGCTGGCCGCCGGAGATAGTACCGGAATTTTCACTGAGCACCGTATGGACGCCCATAGGCATCTGGTCAATGTCTTTTTTGAGTCCCACCGCCTCGATCACTGCGTTGACATCCTTCATGGTCGCCTGTGGTGCTGTGATCGTGATGTTTTCATAAATACTGCCGGCAATCAGTTTGCCGTTCTGCAAAACCACGCCAAGATTCTTTCTTACCTCGCGTTTGTCTAACTGTTGAAGATTTTTCCCGTCATAACAAATCTGACCGTCATCCGGTGACTCAAAGCCGAGCAGCAGTTTGAGAAGTGTTGATTTGCCGCAGCCAGAGGCGCCGACGATTCCAACATATTCACCGGGAGCAATATGCAGATCTATTCCTTTAAGAACATTTGTCCCGTCCTTGTTGTAAGAAAAGACTACATCGTTAATGCTGACCTCGCCGCGAAGCATATCTACAGCTTCTTTTTCTTCCTCATCTTCTTCTGCGTTTTCCAGGACTGGAGCCACCCGTTCATATACAGGCTTTAACTGATAGAGCCGCAGCAGGCCATCGATCAACGCAATGATCGCACCAGAGAAGGAGCCAAAGGCAGAGTTGAAGGCCATAAACTTACCGCTGCTGATTTCCACTTTGCCCTTTACAACGATCAAATAGAAAGCCATGGAAAACAAGGTGGCCACTGTGCCGGAGAGAATCTGTGCCCAGGCGGCATAATGGTTTTTGTTAATTGCAAATGTCTGCTTTTCCGCAAAGGGCAGAAGATACTCATAGGCGGCACGGTCCTCCACCCCCGCCATACGGATCTTTTCGATGCCATTGAGAAACTGATACAATCTGCCGCTGGCCTGTCCTTTTCGTTCTTCGATCTTCTTTTCAAACTGAAGTGTCTTTCTGCTGATCAGGAACTGGATTCCTGCATAGAACAGCAGCATTGCCAGTGCCCACCAAGAGAGTTTTTTTGCATACTTGAACATGCGGTATAAGTAGAACAAAGAAAAGAAGGTCCCCAGTCCGGTAATCAGAGTAGACGAAACATAAGTATTGCCAATAGAGGACATATAGCCCAATCTCTGTGCGAGATCTGCGCTTTCAAATCCTCTGAAAAAGCTTTCCGGCAAATGGAACACCCGCGAATAGAGTGCATTTTGCAGATCATACCCGATATGGCTCCCGATACGATATTCGCTTAGCTTTTTTACCATATCAAAGAACATGTTGCCGAGCATGAACGTCGCAATTACAAGGCAAAACTGGGCCAGCTGGCCGATATCACCAAGTGGAATATATTCATCATAGATTTTCTGGTTCAGTGTCGGGAGAAGAATTCCGATCAGTGCTCCCACCAGTCCCAGAACTGCGATCCACAAGAGATCTGGCTTTCTGATACTCTTAATGCCGAAACGGATCAAGTCCTTTTTTGTGAGCGCCTTTGCCGGTAGCCGCCGTCCAATTATCCACGCCTTGGGGTCAACCTGCTCTGCTGTTTCCCTGGTCAGCTTCTCCTGCTCACCGCTTTCCCCATAGTAAATGGTATAGTGTTCCTGCCCACGCGGGATACAGGCAACAGGCTTCCCCTCAAGATTGCCTATGATCGTTCCGCAGTCTTTTTTGTACCACTCTGCCTCCAGTACGACGCTCCTACACAGAATCTGGGCAGCCCTTGCAATACCGGGTACGCTGAGTTCTCGTCTGCACAAGGAAAGGACTTTTTCCTCCGGCGGTGTCTGTATACCGCTGTTTCTGCAGGCAAAGGTAACCGTACGGTAGAGCGGGTTATTGCCATCAATTCGTTCTTCTCCGGAATCGAAAGCCTGCTGGATGACTCCGTAGCTTGCAATATCTACGTCGGGCTTCTGCCGGTTTCCAAGGTCAATAAAGACATGATCCTTCAGCGATTCGCGTTTATAAAAATCTACGA
>ONVN01000312.1 GCA_900321295.1 uncultured Eubacteriales bacterium | reverse complement strand
TGCACATGGCTCGGACTCGCGGGCGACATCCTGCTGCTCTCCTGGTGCCTTTCTTCCTACTGGCACTGATGCTCCGGCTTAACTGGCCGGGCTTTTTTTATTCTGCCAGATACGCGCCGACAATCTCTCCATAGTAGGCAATATGGGCATCCCGGTTGGCCAGCGGTGCGGTCCCCGGTACGTCCTGCGGATAGGCATTCAGAAACTTCGGATCCAGAAGATTCAGTTCCTGTTTCTGGCGGAACACCACCCGGCATTCCAGGGTCAGCGGGGCCTCCAGAATGCCCGGCACATCCACTTCACCGCCCGGAACCAGCGTCAGCCCGGCTTCGGAGACTTTGTCCAGGTCCCTTCCGGAGTGCATGCCGCAGATATTCATGATCTTCGGGTCCAGCTTATGACTTTCCAAAGGAAGATTGACGGTAAACTCCGGATGCGCATCAAGCTGGGAACGGGTAAAACGGCCTTCCCGCACATACACCACAAACATGGGTTTTCCCCATTCCACACCATAGGTTCCCCAGCCGATTACCATGCTGTTGACCTTCTCCGCCTTTGTTGTCAGCAGAATCCCCTGGGGAATGGAGCGCACAATCTGCGCCGCGTAATCAAGATGATTGATTTTCTTCATGCTGGTGTCCTTCCTTTCATGAATGATCTTTGTCTGTCAAGTCTTTTCCTTTTCTGCAAGGGTTGCCCAGTAGCAGGGAGCCCCATGCTCCATGAGATAACCGGATCCGTTGGTGTCACTGTACACATCCAGAAGCCGGAATCCGGCCTTCAGCTGCCCGCCGATCTGCTCCTCAATGGTATGACTGAACTGCATCCCGGCATCAGCTGCTTCCAGCTCGGCTTTCTGCTGCGGATTCTTCAGGGGGTTGAACGGCAGGAAACCGGTGATCCGGTCCTCCCGGTCCTCCGCCACCAGGAAATTCAGGCCGTTGTCCAGACCGGCAAGAAGCCGTCCGCCCGGTTTCAGCACACGCCAGCATTCCTTCCACACCGGAAGAACATCCTCAATATAACAGTTGGAAACCGGATGAAAAATGAGATCAAAGAAATCATCCGGATACGGAAGCGGCCGGGTCATGTCTGCCCGCACGGCATGAATCACATACCCTTCCCGCAGGGCGACTTTTTCCTCGCTCTCAATCTGACGTCTGGAATAGTCCAGCACATGGCATTCCGCCCCCAGAGCCGCAAAAACCGGCATCTGCTGGGCACCTCCGGACGCCAGCCCCAGGACACGGCTTCCCGCAATCCTGCCGAACCATGCCTTCGGAACCGGCTTTGTAGGGGTGAGCACCATCTGCCATTCCCCATTTTTTGCTGCAAGATATTCTTCATGGGTAATGGGCTGTCCCCATTCCCAGCCTTCCTCCACCCATCGGTCTATGGTGGCGGCATTCACATCGGTATAATGCATGCTGCTTTCTCCGCCTCCCGGCTGCGCGGTATACGCCGGAATCGGAGGGCCCGTTCCGGCGATCTGTTTCTTCTGGTTCGATCATAGCAAAGGACCTTCAAAAAAGCAAACCTCACCGTTTCCCGCGGAAAACATCCTGCCGTATGGACCAAAAGGGATAAAACTGCATGTTTTATTCTCAAAAAATGCAGTTTTGAAGAAATTAAAACCAGAAATACGCAGAAAATGCAATTTCGAACCGTCTGAGAATTGATTTTTCTTTTTTTTTCGCGTATGATAATCAAGCCGTGCCCGTGTGCCCGGATGAAATCCCAAAAACGAGGAATGTTGGACATGAAGAGCTACAAGGAAATGACAAAGGAAGAGCTGGCAGAAGAAATCGCCCAGCTCAAGAAAGAATACAGGAAGTTCCAGAATATGGAGCTGCATCTCGACATGAGCCGCGGCAAGCCCTGCCAGGAGCAGCTCGACCTGTCCATGCATCTGATGGATGTCCTGGATTCCACCTCGGATCTCACCTGCGATGACGGGACCGACTGCCGCAATTACGGCACGCTCATCGGCATCGAGGAAGCCCGGGAACTGCTCGGCGATATGATGGAGAACAATCCCAAGGATATCATCATCTACGGCAACTCCAGCCTGAACGTCATGTATGATACCGTCTCCCGTGCCTATACCCATGGCATCATGGGCTCCACGCCCTGGTGCAAACTGGACATGGTGAAGTTCCTTTGCCCCGTTCCCGGCTATGACCGCCATTTTGCGATCACCGAATATTTCGGGATTGAAATGATTCCTGTTCCCATGACCAAAACCGGTCCCCAGATGGACCTGGTGGAAAAGCTCGTTGCCGAAGACCCGGCCATCAAGGGCATCTGGTGCGTTCCGAAGTATTCCAACCCGCAGGGATATTCCTACAGCGATGAAACCGTCCGCCGCTTTGCGCGTCTCAAGCCGGCTGCCCGGGATTTCAGGATCTTCTGGGACAACGCCTACGGCATGCATCACCTGTATGACGACCATCAGGATTACCTCATTGAGATCCTGGCCGAGTGCAAGCGCGCCGGCAATCCCGACCTCGTCTACAAGTTTGCCTCCACCAGCAAAATCACCTTCCCCGGCTCGGGCATCGCGGCCCTTGCCACCTCTCCCAACAATATGGACGATATCCGCAACCAGCTGCGCCATCAGACCATCGGTCACGACAAGGTGAACCAGCTGCGCCACGTCCGCTTCTTCAAGGACATCCACGGCATGGTTGAACACATGCGCAAGCATGCCGACATCCTCCGGCCCAAATTCGAGATCGTGGAAAACACGCTTGCTGAACAGCTGAGCGGTCTGGACATCGGGACCTGGACCTGCCCCCTGGGCGGATACTTTATCCATTTTGAGAGTCTGCCGGGCTGCGCCAAGGCCATTGTCGGACGCGCCAAGAAAGCCGGTGTTGTCATGACGCCCGCAGGAGCCACCTGGCCCTACGGAAAGGATCCAAACGACAACAGCATCCGCATTGCCCCGACTTATCCCAGCACCCAGGACCTGGAACTCGCTGCCCAGCTCTTTGCACTGTGCGTCAAGCTGGTCAGCGCCGAAAAGTTCTACGCTGCAAAGGACGCATAACCGGTACCGTTTATCCTGCAACTGAAAAAGGACAGAAACCCGCGGAAGGTTTCTGTCCTTTTCTCATCTGTCTTTTTCGGCCCCGCCCCTCCAGATCGGTCTGTACCGCAGATAAAATCCGAGGCAGATCCCCGCCGAGAGCAGGGAACCCATGGCCGGGGCCAGGCCCATGAGGTACAGTGTATCCGGCGCAAGGACGGTGGCCAGATACGCTCCGGGGATCCGCACCAGAAGAACCGACAGGACATTGTGCAGGAAGGAAAGAATGGATTTCTGGTAAGCGCAGAAGAAGCCGCTGAAGCAGAAATGGATGCCGGCAAACACGCAGTCCAGAACATAGGTGCGGAGATACTGCCCGCCCAGACGGATGACCGCTTCTTCTTCCCGTGCGAACAGCCGCAGAATATCCTCTGCGAGAAACTGGCAGGCGGCCACGGCAAGCAGTCCGAATCCGATGCAGATGCCCATCGCTTCCGCAAGGGTCCGCCTGCTCCTGGCATGCAGTCCCGCACCGGCATTGCGAGCGGCAAGTGTGGAGACGGAGGACAGCATGGCCGAAGGCACCAGGAAGAGGAAGCTGATGACCTTTTCCACGATACCAACCGCTGCCGCAACATCCACGCCTCGCCGATTGGCAATGGCGGTGATCACCAGAAAGGCCACCTGGATGAATCCGTCCTGACAGGCCACCGGAAAACCGATCGACAGAAGCGTACGCATCAGCGCACGGTCCGGCCGGAAGTCCTTTCGGGTCAGTTTCAGGGAAAGCGTCCTGCCCATGAACAGCGCCGCCAGCGCCACGCTCAGGCCCTGGGCAAGGACGGTGGCCAGAGCAGCCCCCTGAGGGCCCATGTGCAGCGGACCGATCAGCAGAATATCCAGTCCGATATTGATCACGCCTGCGAAGGCCACAAACAGCATCGGGTGTCTGGAATCCCCCATGCCTCGGTAAATCCCGGAAAGGACGTTATATCCCGCAATCAGCGGAATGCCCGCAAAGCAGACCGTCAGATACTGTCTCGTTCCCTCCGCAGCCTCCTGGGGAACTGAAAGCACGCGGAGAATGCTTCCCGTGAGTACCAGGAGAACGGCGGTCAGAACGGCAGAAACACCGGCAAACAGAACCATGGTGCTGCCGGCGGCCCTGGCCGCTCTCCCCCGGTCGCCTGCCCCCATGCTCCGGCTGATGGTGACGGTTGTTCCCATGGCCAGGCCGACGATGACAACCGTGAGCATGTGCATCACCTGGGACCCGACCGACACAGCCGTGATGGCGGCAGCATCACAGTACTGTCCTGTGATGAACAGGTCTGCCATGCCGTAAAACGTCTGGAGAAAGCAGCTGAGAAGATAAGGAACCGAAAACCGCAGGAGATTCCTGAGGACACTTCCCTGCGTAAGATCATCCGGCCTGTGCATGGTGCATCCCTCCCAACAAATCGCAGGGTATACTGTAACCCTCCTCCGCTCATACGTCAAGAATCAGGCTTTTCTGTTCCCTTCCGGCTGCATTGCAGGATCCGAAAAAGGGCAGTGAAAGGATTTTTCGTTCCTTCCACTGCCCTTTTCGGTTCTGAACCGGTTACTGTTTCCGGTTGATCTGGTCGCACATGGCTTTCAGCTGATCATAGCTCAGCGCTCCGTTGCTGAAGCTGGCCAGACCGCGCAGCGGCATATAGGCCATCATGGCCTTGCCCATATCCTCGGTGACCGCTTCCGAGGCGGCTTCGCTCTTCTTTTCATCCCCGCCCATACCCAGTGCTTTCTGTACCGCGCTGAGAATCGGCTGCAGATCTTTCAGGGCTTCCGGATTCTTTTCCAGGTCCATCATGATGGTATCCGGAGAAATCGGTTCCTGCGGAAGGGCCCTGGTGCCTCTGACTTCGACATCCTTCGACAGAACGATGTCCCTGCTGCTGCGGCCGATCTCGATTCCGAAGATGCCGGTCTCAACCGCCCAGTCATGCAGCTGCACATGCCAGTAGGCAAAAGCACGTTTGCACAGTCTGAACGTGACGGTTTTGGTTTCGCCGGGTGCCAGCTCCACCTTTTCGACACCCTTCAGTTCACGCACCGGGCGGAAAACGGATGCGGGCGCATTGCGCACATAGAGCTGCACGGCTTCCTTGCCCGCACGGTCACCGGTGTTGGTCACATCCACCGTGACCGTCAGCTTTTCCGTGTCATCGATGCTCTCTGCACTGACCTGCAGATTGCTGTAGGCAAAGGATGTATAGCTCAGGCCGTATCCGAAGGGATAGCGGACAGCCATCTTCTTTTTGTCATAGTAGCGGTATCCGACGAAAACGCCTTCATGGTAGACCGCCGTATTGCCTTCTCCGCCATAGCTCAGATAAGACGGATTGTCCTCGAGCTGGTACGGGAAGCTTTCCGGAAGCCGTCCGCAGGGGTTCTTCTCTCCATAGAGAACCGCCTTGGTGGCTCCGCCCACGGCCTGGCCGCCAAGATAGGCTTCAATGATGCCCTTGACCGCATCTGCCCACGGCATTTCCACAGGAGACCCGTTGTAAAGGACCACCACCGTGTTCGGGTTCGCCTTTGCAACACGGCAGATCAGTTCATTCTGGCACTTCGGCATCCGCATATGGGTGCGGTCATAGCCTTCGCTTTCGAAAGAATCCGGAAGGCCCGCAACAATCACCGCTTTGTCTGCAGCCCTGGCCGCTTCCACGGCCTCCTGGATCAGGGCTTCGTCCGGCTCTTCGCCCACGGTGTCATAACCCTGGGCATAGGTGACGCCCGTCATGCCTTCCATGGCATTCAGGAGACTTTCCACTTTGAAGCTGTTGATATGGGAACTGCCGCCGCCCTGATAGCGCGGCAGTGCCGCAAACTTGCCGATAACCGCCACTTTTTCCTCTTTGGAAAGCGGAAGCACGGAATCCTCATTTTTCAGAAGAACCATGCACTCTGCTGCCAGGTCCCGGGCCAGCACATGCTGAGCTTCCTTGTCCCAGGGCGTATCCGGTCTGCGGTTCTGGAGATACCGGTCCACAATCGTCAGGATCCGGCGCACACAGGTATCCACATCCTTTTCATCCAGACGGCCTTCGCGAACCGCCTGCACCACGCGTGCGTCGTTCGTTCCGCCGCTGGAAGGCATTTCCAGATCAAGGCCGGCGATGACGCCTTTGACACGGTCGCTGACAGCACCCCAGTCGCTCATCACATAGCCTTCAAAACCCCATTCGTCACGGAGCACTTCGGTCAGAAGCCAGTGGTTCTGAGACGCATACTCCCCGTTGAGCCGGTTATAGGAGCACATGACCGTCCAGGGCTGTGCTTTTTTCACGGCACGTTCAAACGCCGGCAGATAGATTTCACGCAGGGTGCGCTCATCCACCACGGCATCGCTGGACATGCGGCGGTGTTCCTGGCTGTTGGCCGCAAAATGCTTGATGCTCGTGCCGACCTGCCTGCTCTGAACGCCTTCGATCAGGGCGGTGGCCAGCTCTCCGGTCAGGTACGGATCCTCACTGAAATATTCAAAGTTTCTTCCGCACAGGGGAGAACGCTTGATGTTGACGGCAGGTCCAAGAATCACACTGAGGTTTTCATGCTGACAGGCATCGCCGACGCCTTCGCCGATCTGACGCACCAGTTCACGGTCAAAACTGGCCGCGGTCGCACTGGCTGCGGGAAAGCAGACCGCCTTGATGCTCTCATTCACGCCGAGATGGTCCGCTTTTTCATCCTGCTTGCGGAGCCCGTGGGGGCCGTCGCTGACCATGGTGGCTGGAATACCCAGGCGTTCCACAGCCTTTGTATGCCAGAAGTCTCCTCCGGAAAGAAGAGAACATTTCTCTTCCAGCGTCATTTCGGCAATCAGTTTTTCAATGTTCATTTGCGTTTTCCCCTTTGCTGAAGATGATTGAGTGTTCTTGCGTTCTTTTATTATACCTGTAAAGAAAGACCTGCTCAAGCCCTTGACGCCGGGCATGAAAAATCCGAGCCATTGCTGGTTCGGATTTTTCGTTTTTATCCGGCCGCCGCCGGCTGGAAGGGACCGTGTGAACTTCAGAGCGTCTGTCTGCAGAGCCGCAGGGTCTTGACCTCGAAGGGATGGAAGTGCAGGCTCAAGCCATCTGCCCCGGCTTCCAGTTCCTGCAGGGTGTTCTCCAGCATGTCGCACAGGACTGCCTGTCCGGCCGGAATGTTCAGGTGCAGCACACAGTTCGTGTCCGCTTTCTTGGCTTCATACAGACGCAGGATCAGATCGCCGCTGCCGTCCTCGGCCGGTTTCACCGTGTCAATGAATACATTGGGTGCGCTCACCTGGAATGCGCTGAACGACGGGCAGGTGCCTTCGGCCACTACCGCCGGCACATTCAGGTCGTAAGCCTCGGCCACCACCGGGCTGTCGATAAAGGCGCCTTCCCACGCTGTAAAGGCATAGGTGAAGGACTGCGGTCCGTTGTCCGCACGCATCTCCGGAGATGCCGCAGCACGCAGCAGCGTCAGTTCCAGAGCATTCCCGTTCATGCTGATGCCATACTTGCAGTCATTGAGCACAGCAGCGCCGTGGTTCTGGTCACACAGCGCACTGTAGCGCTGGTTGCAGACTTCGAAGCGGTCGCTGTCATACAGACGGGAGCGGTGCGTCGGCCGCATCATATACCCGAACTGGATTTCGTTGATGCCTTCGGTGGCCACGACATCCACCGGGAAGCTGACCTTCAGCAGGCGATGCAGCTCGTGCCAGTCCACCTTTGTTTCAAAATCCAGCCGCCGGCTGTCAGCCCGCAGGACGATGTCCTGTTCAAACACGGAATGCATGATGGTGCGGCGGACATGCACCACAGCGCGCAGGCCCTTTTCTTCCTTCACGGACAGCTCCACCGGCTCGTCCAGGGCCACCGGCTGGAAAATATAGTTCGAATCGATATCCCATGCGTCAAACAGACGCGGGACATCCTTGTAGGCAAGCAGACGATTCATGGGGCCGGCTGCGGCTTCACGGCCGGATGCCTTGTCCACAAAGGAGACGACTTCGCCGCGTGCATTCAGTACGGCGCGCACAACCGCATTCTCCAGGACCGCTCCGCTTTCGGTGAGGCTGGCGCATACCGCCGGGGCCGGCTCTTCCGCCTGCACGGGCCGGAGTGCCACTGCACCGCAGGCCGGCAGGGTCACCAGCGCCAGCACGCCGTCTTCCACGGGCTGCACGGGCACCGCTTCCCCATCCAGGGTTTCTGCGCCGGTCCGGTAGATCTCCGGAAGGCAGACCAGGGCTTTGCGCTCAAAGGACAGGGAATTGAACACCGTTACGCCGCCGCCCTGGGCCAGGCTTGCCAGCGCGCCGTCACGTACGGCATTGGCTTCCGCCTGGATCCAGCGGTGATCACGCCGTGCATCCTCATACACCCGGGCAATGGAGGAACCAGGCAGAATATCGTGGAACTGGTTCAGAAGCAGTTTCTTCCAGGCCGCATCCATCCGGGACAGCGGATATTCCGCCCCCTTCAGCAGAGCCATGGAGCCCCACATCTCGGCTTCCCGCAGCGCAAGCTCTGCCTTGCGGTTGCCCTTCTTGATGGCTGCCTGGGAGGTAAACACACCGCGGTGTGCACTGAAATACAGTTCACCCACGTAGGTATGCTGCGGACCGCCTTCGGCTTCCATCTCCTCGAAGAACTCCGTCGGTGAAGCCTGCTTCACGCGGGGCATGCCTTCCAGGTCCTTTTCGCGTTCAAGATACTCCACATAATCCCTGGAGGGGCCGCCGCCGCCGTCCCCGTAGCCGAAGGGCAGCAGGAAGCGCTCCAGTCCGCGCTTCTGCACACGCTTTTTCCAGGTACTGCAGATTTCCTGGGGATCCGTGCGGTAGGTATAGCTGGTCTGGAGGAAGGTGTCGATCTGGGAGCCGTCCGCACCCTGCCAGGTGAAGTAATGGTACGGGAACTGATCGCCCTCGTTGTAGGACCAGAAAATCTTCTGTGTCACCAGATATTTGACACCGCAGCTCTTCAGGATCTGCGGAAGCGCAGCGGAATAGCCGAAGGTGTCCGGCAGCCACAGGATGATGGAATCCACACCGAATTCATCCCGGAAGAAACGCTTGCCGTGCAGGACCTGGCGTACGAGGGATTCGCCGCTGGTCATGTTGGTATCCGGCTCGACCCACATGGCGCCTTCTGCAATCCACTGGCCTCTGCGGGCTGCCTCACGGATGCGCTCATAGAGCTCCGGATAGTGCTCGCGGCACATCACATAGGCTGCGGGCTGACTCTGGAGATACCGGTAATCAGGATATTCTTCCAGAAGACGCAGCTGGGCTGCAAAGGTTCGGGAGGTCTTGCGGTGGGTTTCCGCCATCGGCCAGAGCCAGGCCAGGTCAAGATGCGCATTGCCGATGGCATAGAACACCGGTGCCGTACTGCCGTTGACCGCTTCCAGCGCGGGTTTCAGTGCTTTTCGGGCCTCCTGATAGCTCGCAATGCGGGCTTCCAGGGGCTGCTCAAAATCTGTGATCAGCGTGGCCAGCTCCAGTGCCGAGGCGATCTTGTCCGCCCGCAGGCTTTCCGGATCCAGCTGGTCGCCCAGAAGGCGCAGGGTGTCCAGGTCCATGTACAGCTGATAGGCATCCTCATTCCAGATGCCGTAGGTGATGTTTCCCAGGCGTACACGCTCGCCTTCCACTTTCGGGTCCGTATAGGAGCCCGGCAGCACCGGGCCCGTGGCACAGCCGCCCAGCGTACTTTCCGGGAAGAAATGCCCCGCATAGGCTTCCAGCAGGATATCGTATTCCCTTCCCGGTTCACCACAGACCGACAGAACGTTGTCCTCAATGAAGTGATGCGGCATGGAAACCCACTGGGCACGGTAGGTTCCGAAGGATTTTCCGTCCACAAACACCGTCGTTTCCCCGCCGGTGTCCAGGTTCATGACAATGCGTTTTCCTTCCGCTGCCTCGGGAAGGACAACCTTTCCGTGCATCCAGCAGTACTCATAGGTGCGGCCCCAGGCCGTACCGGGCTGCATGGGAGTAAACACCTGCTTCCGCGCCTCTTCCGGCGTGAGATGGTCCATGGTCTTGTAGGTTTCGACCTCCATGCTGCCCAGGGGGAGATAGAAGTCCTCACGCAGCGTTTTGATCCAGTGGTTCAGTCGCTGCTGCCATTCAGAATGCATGTACTTCATGGGCACTCTCCTTTTTATCTATCGTTTCATCAGGGACACGCCCTGTAAAGTCGATCGCTTTTCTCCGGAAGCACCGGGTCATCCCTGGGTCAGGAACCGGTCCACCACCTGCTGCCGGTATTCTCTGGACAGGGAGGCAAAGAACGCAGAATAGCCGGTCACCCGGACCACCAGGTCCGGATGCGTGGAGGGATCGGCATGGGCTTCCATCAGGGTTTCCCTGGACAGGCAGTTCAGGTTGATCAGCGTGCCGCCCATGTGATCGTGCGTACGGATCAGGGCGATCAGCGCATCCATGCCGCCCTCCCTGGCCAGCATGCCCGTGTCCACGTCCAGGTGCAGGGGCGAGGAATTCCCGTAGCCCGGCTGCACCATGGCCACCGCCGTGGCCTTCAGGGAGGGAGAGAAGGTGTTGTAGGACCTGGCAAACCCCGGGTCCGGCTCATTGGAGTGGCAGATGGGATCTCCGTTCAACCGCCCGTTGGGGGTTGCCGGCAGATGTCGTCCATAGGTATAGACCTCGCCGTGGGAGAACATACCCGGTGTTATCGGCAGGTGATGCTTCGGCGTGCCGTCTTTTCTGCACGCTTCCACAAAGCAGTCGCGAATGCGTACCGCCCACTTGTCCGCCCGTGAATGCGGCGCACCGAAGCGTTCGATGTTCTTCATCATCAGACGCACAGGCTCTGCATTTTCCCAGTTCGTTTCCAGGACGCGGAACAGTTCGTCCCAGGTGATGCGCTTCTCCTCCACCACCCGCTGTTCAATGGCGGCAAAGGAATCCGCCACCGTGGTCAGGCCGATACCGTCAATATTCAGGTCCAGGATGTCCACCCCGCCCTGAGAGCAGTCCAGACCGCGTTCCACGCAGCCATGCATGAAGGGATTCAGCACGATTTCGGGACAGTTTCTGTACTTTTCCTCGTAGTGAAGGTCATAGCCGGCCTTGATGCTGTCCACAATCACGCCGGTATGGTACCGGAAGCGCTCAAACAGACGTTCGAGCGTCCGTTCCCCTTCCCGCAGGTCCTCCAGGGCGTAATGAAGGGCAAAGGCCAGGTTGGCGCGCGTGCAGTCCTGCAGCGCATATTCTTCCCCCGGAATCACGGTCCAGTTGCAGCCCACTTTCTTGCGCATGCGGCCCAGCGCCTCCGGATAGCCGCCCCGGGCAAATCCCTTGACCGTGCCGGTATTCAGGGAATAGCTCACACCGCTGCCGTCCTCCATCGTGTATTCCAGAGACCTCCGCAGCAGGTCTTCATTGACCCCGTCATGCACGCGCAGGGCAATATTGCACGGGATGCCCAGCACATGCATGGCCTCCAGAATCAGGAACGACATGCGGCTGGTGGTATCGCGGCTGCCGTCCGGTGTAGGACCTGCGATCTGGGAATAATGCGTATCATTGAAAAACAGGCTGGCCAGATACCACACCACGTCATCATCCGTGATGCGGCCTTCCCGCAGGTCGCGCTCATACCACGGCCGGAGCAGCTCGTCGAGCTGATCCAGCGCACCGCCCAGGAAATACACCCGGTCAATGGTCTGAAAATGTGCGATGAACTGGCAGGCTTCGCGCAGGGTCCTTGGCGGATTTTCAGCAAGCCACGCGTTCATGTCGGCGATTTCTTCCAGGTTTTTCCTTTCCTCCGGCTCCTCCGCTGTTTCCGCAAGCTGGCGGGCCTTCGCCGAGAGACGGACCACCCATTCCTGCACACCGGTGATGTATTCCAGTTCACCGTCATAGAAAGAGGTGTCGGAAGGATGGTTGAAATCCCGGTAGTACTCCAGTTTGTGCCGCAGTCCGCCCCATCCCAGCGTCAGCCCGATGTTCAGGTCCGGTGCGCTGTGATTCATAGCGTTCCAGCCGGAATAGGTGTCGTATTTCTCCCAGGTCCGGCGCAGTTCCCCGGGCACAAGCGCGGGGTCAAAGCCCACTTTCACAAAGCTGTTCAGGGCACCGTACCATGCACCGGCCAGCGCACTTGCCGGGTTCACATAAGCGGGAATATCCTTCAGGTATTTCCTCAGTGCCTTTCCGATGGGCACCGCACCGCGCAGCACGCCGTCCGGTGTGTCGGCGGGAAACGCAAAGTGAAAATCCGGGTCCCAGATAAACCCATGATCATCCGTATCATACCGGCCAAAGTGTGCCAGCTTGACCCGGTTGATCTCCATTTTGTCGTCATGCAGCTGCCGGATGCGGCGCAGCACGCGCTCGTCCTGTACGACGCTCGTTTTCATTCCAGCGCTCCTCCTCATCCGATGCAGGCGTTGATCTTCCTGTCGGTAAACATCTTCAGCCAGCGGTCCATGGCCTCCGCGGACGGCACGGTAAAGGACGGTCCGTCCTCCAGCCCCAGAAGGGCACGCTTGCCGCTTCCCAGCCTATGATATGCCAGAAGTTCCACCCGTTCCATCCGTTTTCCTGCCAGGTACTCTGCGATCCTTTCCATTTCCCCGTCATTTCCGCCCGGCACACAGGGCACCCGGATCCATACCCGTGCGCCTGCGTCCAGCAGACCCTCCAGATTTCTCAGGATCAGGGCATTGTCCGCTCCGGTCAGGCGGCGGTGCACCTGCGGGTCAATGGCCTTCACATCGTAAAGAAACAGGGAAGCAAAGGGCAGGATCCGCGCAAAACGTTCCCACGGCACGCAGCCCGCCGTGTCAATGGCCGTGGAAATCCCCTTTTCCCGGCACTGCCTGCACACAGCCTCGAGAAAGTCGATCTGCAGCATGCACTCGCCGCCGGACAAGGTCACGCCCCCACCGGACTCTCGGTAGTACGGAAGATCTGTCAGGATCTCCTCCACCGCCCTGTTCGCATCCATGTTGGTCCCGGCCATCGTCAGTGCCCCGGCAAAGCATTCCGTGGCGCACACACCGCAGCCCACACACGCTGCGCGGTCCGCTGCAGGCTGTCCCGGCCGGTGGACCCCCCGCGGACATACCGCGGCACACCTTCCGCAGCCGATGCACAGTTCCCGGTTGTATTCCAGTACCGGCTCCATGCTGAGGGACTCCGGGTTATGACACCAGGCACAGCGAAGATTGCAGCCTTTCAGGAACAGGGTGGTCCGGATGCCCGGGCCGTCATGCGTGGAAAATCTCTGAATATTGAATATGCGGCCGGAAGCCACAGCGCATCCTCCTCATTCCGAAAGACGTCTCAGGCCGCGGACCGTCACCCGTCTGTCCCGGCTCCTGTAGGTCAACAGGGCTGTGCCGGTCACTTCATCATAGTTCCAGTCCATTTCCACCTTTTCACCGTTTTCATCCACCGCCCTGACCTCAGAGGGCGCGAACGGAAGATGCACACGGATGTGCGCAAGTACCTGGTCCGCTGTTTTTGCCTGGAAAGTGAAACTATCGTCATCTGCCGCTGCCTCAAGCAGGCGTGCAGACGTGCCGATCACGGTGAAGGCATCCGCGGAAACCCTGCTCAGATCATACAGAAGCGCACCTTCGTCCGGCCGCACTGTCTTTCTCGTGATCAGGGGATAACCGTCCTCCATCAGGTCCGCAAAGCAGCCCTCAAAGACTTTCGGTTCGTCCGTGACACTCTCGTCCATGACCTCACAGATGATGTACGGACCGCGCCGCAGGGTGATGTCATTGTGCCAATGCCACTGCACACCGCTTTCTTCCAGGGTGTCCCGCACAAGAGTCCTCCAGGCATCCGCCAGTGGCTTCCTCAGGCAGATCCGCGCAGGCAGCTGCAGGGAGACCACCACACGCCCTTTCCCGAAGGCATAGCTTCCTTCACGCGGCGTGCGCGTCAGTCCCAGGCATTCAAACAGATGCTGTGCCGGATTCTCATAGCCTGCTTCCCGCCACCAGGACCGCATGCTGTGGAAGGGGTCACTTCCGTCGCCCACATAAATCAGCGCACCGCCTGCCCGCACCCACTCGGCCAGAGTACTGTTGATGTCCGGCGACACGGGCTTCATGAACTCATAGCTGAGGATGGCAAACCGGATGTCCTTCAGATAGCCCGGAAACCGGCGCACATTGTCCAGCTGCACCGGCCGGACCGGCAGTCCGTATTTCAGCAGGGGCATCGCCAACCCAAAGAACTGCGGGAATGCCGTGCCTGTAATAAAGCTGTTCATCATGGCCGGGTCGGTCCCGATCGCTTCCACAAATGCCGCTGCTTTCTCCGCACGCGGCCCGATCTCCGCAGCCGCCGGAACATCCGCATTGTTTTCCCTTACTTCCATGGCCATCTCTTCATAGGCCGGCGCGGTAGGCACGGTATCCGGGTAGGTGCGCTGGAACAGGCTGGTATCCGACATAAAGATGCCGACGGTCTCCTTCATGCCCTCAAACGCCCAGTCCGGCTGTTCCATGTCGCCGAAGAGCTGGAACATGCCGGAGAGGAAGGTGCGGTAGTCATCCGGAATCGGCCGGGATTCCTCCACATCGAAACTGGTCTCGTCCCTTTCCTTCTGGTCAAGGCGCGGCTGGATCCGTGGATATCTTCCTTCAAAGATCCGGGTGGGCCAGGGGCAGATCTCATAATGCCATACCTCCGGGTTCAGCAGGGAGGCAATGGCGGTTTTCTGATAATTGTAGCGGTAGTTCGCCCATGTGTAGGACAGACGGTCCTCAATGGGGTCATTCAGGAACCACATGCGCCGCCCTGTTCCGCGGGCCAGTTCCTGCATCACGCCGTATTCCAGGAAGGCCGTTTCAAAGGTGCGCTCCCGGTATACGCCTTCGTACATGTTGGCCACACGGCTGGTCCCGGTCCAGATCTGCGCAATATAGCCGTCCACTTCGGGAAGACCGATCAGGGATGCCTCCGGACTCATGATCTTCCACTGGGAATAATTGATCAAACTGTGGGTCGGGACGTAGAAACGGAGATCACGGCCATAGCGCACCTTGGCGTATTCCTTGACCGACTGACTGATGCGGGCCAGCGCACGCGCATACAGCTCGGCCTTGAGCCGGGCACAGCGGTAGTGGCCGTCCAGGCTCTCGTGCTGGGGCAGAAAAGGCTCATGATAGCGCAGCTCATACTCCCTCTGAAAAGCCTTCGAATAGCCGCTGTAATCCCAGAATTCCGGTTCCTCCAGATGGATTGCTGCCACACCGCTGTCCACAGCAATCCGGAGACGCTCGGTCAGGTAGTCGGAAAACGACACGGTCGGCACCATATAGGGAACGGTGGGGCCGTGATCCACCTGTTCACCGTTCCGGTTCATCTGGGCTTCATCCCAGTGTGTACGGCCATCCCACTTTCCGTCCAGATAATCCTGGTAGCTGCCCCAGGCGATTCCGGTCATCAGATGCACCACATAGCCTGCATCGGCAAATTCCTTCACCCGCTGGGGCATGGTATCATCGGTTCCGTACACCATCACAAAATCGCACATCAGGTCTACCGACGGTTTCAGCGGCCTGATGTCCTGGTATCCTGTCAGTTCTTCCGTGTTTTTTCTGATGTATGCCATCGGACATCCCTCATTGTGTTTTGTTTTATCTATTATACCCGGGTTTTCTCCGGAATGAAATCATCAAGACAAAATAAAAAGGTTCTTCAACGATAAGTGTGGAATGGCCTCCTGACGGAAGGCAAAGAAAGATATTGGATCAAGGTGAAGAAGTAGTCGTCATTACG
>ONVN01000103.1 GCA_900321295.1 uncultured Eubacteriales bacterium | reverse complement strand
TTTGGCGCGGCTGTCTTCCTGATAGCACAGGTCCAGACAGGGGGTATCTCCTATGATGCCGCAGCTGATGGCTGCGACCTGATGACGGATCGGAGATGCCGGAAGCTTTCCCATGCGGATCAATTTGTCCACAGCAAGCGTCAGGGCTACCATGGCACCGGTAATACTGGCTGTTCTCGTACCGCCGTCCGCTTCCAGAACATCACAGTCCAGGGTAATGGTTCGCTGCCCAAGGGCTTTCATATCGACTGCCTGGCGAAGCGATCGTCCGATCAGGCGCTGTATTTCTACACTGCGTCCATCTTTCTGGACACCATCCCTCTTTTTGCGGGTTCCTGTCGACGCAGGGAGCATGGCATACTCTGCGGTAACCCATCCCAGTCCGCTCTCGCGGCGGAAAGCAGGAACACTTTCTTCCACAGAAGCAGTGCAGATCACCCGGGTTCCACCCGTTGCAATCAGGCAGGAACCTGCGGCCGTTGATACAAAGCCTGGAATAATCGATATTGTTCTTCCTTCGTCTTCTTTTCTTCCATCCAAACGCATGTTTTCACGTTCCTTTCCATTCCTCGGTTCGCTGGGCATTGTAGCATTCACGCAGTATTTATGCAATGTGCTGACAGAAAGAAGCCAGGCTGCTGTCTCCAAGACACGCGGCCTGGCTTATGACAATCCGTCTGCGCTTTTCTCAGATACGGGTATCGCAGTACAGGCATTTCGGAACCGTACCGGTCCGAAGATACTGTTTCAGACCCGTCTCTGCCTGAATGATGCACCGCTGATTCCGGCAAAGCTTTCTGTCGGCCTGTTCCGTACCTGCCGGGAGGAGAGAAGTGACGCTGTTCTTTTCTTCAAGAAGTTTCAGGATCAGCGCCATGCGAATATATTTCCCGTTTCTTGCCTGTCTGAAATATGCAGCCCGGGGGTCATCATCCACATCGGTTGCAATCTCATTCACCCGAGGGAGCGGATGCAGAACGGACATATCCTTCTTTGCAGCCTGCATACGTTCAGCAGTCAGCACATAGCTGTCCTTGAGTTTTTCATATTCAGCCGGATCCTGGAAGCGTTCCCGCTGAATTCTTGTCATGTAAAGAATATCCAGTTCACCGAGTGCCGCATCCAGGTCATCTGTCTGTGTATACGCATGGCCGCTGTTTTCCAGCATTTCCAGAACATAATCCGGCATCCTCAGTTCCTCTGGAGCGATAAGGATGAATTTCATATTGCTGTACCGGGCTAGCGCTTCAATGAGAGAATGTACGGTACGGCCGTACCGCAGGTCCCCGCAGATCCCGACCGTCATGCTGTTCAGACGGCCTTTTTCCCTCTGGATCGTGAGAAGGTCTGTCAGGGTCTGTGTCGGATGATTGTGGCTGCCGTCTCCGGCATTAATCACTGGCACGCCGGAGGCAAGCGCTGCTGCCAACGCTGCACCATCCTTCGGATGACGCATAGCGATGATATCGGCATAGCCGCTGACCACGCGGATGGTATCCTGAAGACTTTCCCCCTTGGAAATAGAGGAAGTCTCCGCATCCGAGAAACCCAGTACATGGCCGCCAAGTTCATACATGGCTGCCTCAAAGCTCAGACGGGTTCTTGTCGAAGACTCAAAGAACAGGCTGGCCAGTTTTTTTCCTTCCATGCAGTGCGCATACAGGGAGGGACGATCAATGATATCATTGGCCACACGAATCAGATCATTGATCTCAGCCTCATTCAAATCCACAATATCAATCAGATGTCTCATGCTTTCATCCCTATCCAACTTTCGTCTGACGGATTGTTCCGGAACCGAAGAAGCCGTTCCACATCTTCCGGACGGATGACACCCTTGCCGGCAGCAACTTCCACCATGCAGTCAAAGTCTGTCAGGGAGACATTCTTCACAGAGGCTGACCCAAGACGTTCTGCACTTTTCGCCATGTTATAGGTGAAGATTGAAGCAATGCCAAGCACTTCTGCACCGGCATCGCGAAGAGCATCCACCACGTCCAGCACACTGCCTCCGGTTGAGATCAGGTCCTCAATCACTACGACTTTCTGACCTGGCTCCAGTCTTCCTTCAATCTGATTCTGTCGGCCATGATCTTTTGCACTGCTGCGCACATAACCCATCGGCAGGCCCATCATATGTGCGGTGATCGCTGCATGTGCAATACCGGCCGTTGAGGTTCCCATGAGAACTTCAGCTTCCGGATAGCAGGTTCTGACGGTTTCAGCCAAACCCTTCTCCACATCCGTACGGACTTCCGGTGCGGACAATGTAAGGCGGTTGTCGCAGTAAATCGGGCTCTTGATTCCACTTGCCCAGGTAAAGGGTTCATCCGGTCTGAGAATCACAGCACCGATGCTCAGCAGGTCCTCTGCAATCCGTTCCTTCGTATACTCTCTCATGCTTCTTCTCCTCCACGAAATTCTTTCACTGCCCGTCTGTAGGCGGCCACCGGGTCTTCCGCGCCGGTGATCGGGCGGCCCATCACCAGATAATCCGAACCAATTCGGCCTGCCTTTGCAGGTGTTGTCACGCGGACCTGGTCTCCCACATCTCCGCCGGCAAAACGTACGCCGGGTGTTACCGTCACAAACCCTTCTCCACACACCTCATGTACTTTTCCTGCTTCCAGCGGAGAGCAGACCACACCATCCAGTCCTGCTTCCGCTGCGTTTTTGGCATAATGGAGCACCACTTGATCCAGTGGTTTTTCGATGAGCAGTTCCTGTTCCATGACCGACTGCGATGTACTCGTCAGCTGTGTTACCGCAATCAGAAGCGGGCGTGTCCCGTCTTCCCGGGTCAGCCCTTCCAGAGCTGCACACATCATGTCTTTTCCGCCTGAGGCATGCAGATTGACCATGTCGACATCCAGAGAAGAGAGAACGGACATGGCCCGGCGGACAGTATTGGGAATGTCATGCAGCTTCAGATCAAGGAAGATGCGGTGTCCTCTGCGTTTGATTTCCCGGACAATATCCGGTCCCTGGGCATAAAAGAGCTCCATGCCGATTTTTACGAATGGTTTTTCTTCAGTGAAGCGGTCAAGAAAAGCAAGTGTTGTTTCCCTGTCAGGAAAATCGCAGGCAATGATCACATCTTTCATGTTCTGTGTGCACCTCCAATGATTTCTTCAAGTGATTTGATTCCATAGCGTTCCATAACTTCAGGGAGTGCCTCAAGGATCTCGAGGCTTGCGTAGGGATTCACCAGGTTTGCCGCACCGACTTCCACGGCCGTTGCACCTGCAAGCATCATCTCGATGACATCTTCAGCCGTGCTGATTCCGCCCATCCCGATCACAGGTATTTTCACAGCATCATACACCTGCCAGACCATCCTTAGAGCCACCGGGAAGACAGCAGGTCCGGAAAAACCGCCCATGGTGTTTGCCAGAATCGGGGCACGTCTTCTCAGATCAATCCGCATGCCCAGAAGTGTATTGATCAGACTGATGGCATCTGCCCCCGCCGCCTCACATGCCCTTGCCATTTCCGCAATGCTCGTCACATTGGGAGAAAGCTTGACAATCACCGGCTTTTCTGTGACATCCCGCACTGCGCGGACAACCTCTGCCGCTGCTTTCGGGTCGGTACCGAAAGCCATTCCGCCACCGTGTACATTCGGGCAGGATATATTGACCTCCAGCCATCCGATCTGAGGACAGGGGCTGAGCTGTTCTGCGACCTCCCGGTATTCCTCCACAGAGAAGCCGCTGATGTTGGCCATCACCGGTTTATGAAAACATGCGCTCATCCGCGGAAGCTCTTCTTCAATCACCGCCCGGACACCCGGATTCTGGAGCCCGACGGCATTGAGCATACCAGACGGACACTCTGCAATTCTTGGCGTTGGGTTGCCGAATCGCGGCTCCCGCGTTGTTCCCTTGAAGGAAAAGGTGCCAAGACGGTTTATGTCATACCACTGAGCAAACTCATAACCATATCCGAAGGTTCCGCTGGCAGGTATCACCGGGTTCTCCAGCATGATCCCGCAGAGATCAACATTCAGTTTTCCCACAGGATTTCCTCCTTCCGGAATACCGGACCTTCCCGGCAGACCCGCTTATACCCTCCGGTCGTCTTGCATGAGCAGCCCATGCATGCACCGAATCCGCAGCCCATCCGCTCTTCCAGGCTGAATTCTCCATCCCCGTGGCATTTCTGGCGGACAGCCTTCAGCATCGGCATCGGTCCACAGGTGTAATAATACGTGAACACTCTGCCCTCCAGAGCATCGGTCACAAATCCTTTCATCCCGTAACTGCCGTCAACGGTTGTGACCGTGACATCACATCCAAGGTCATGAAATTGCTCTTCATAGAACACATCGCAGCTGCTGTTGAAGCCAAGAATCACCTGAACCTTCAATCCGCGAGCCGTCAGCTGACGTGCCAATTCATAGAGCGGAGGTACCCCCACTCCACCGCCAATGAGCAGCGGGGCGTTTCCCGCCCTTTCCAGATCATAACCGTTTCCAAGACCCGTCAGAAGATTCAGCTGTCCCTCTCTGAGCGTAGCAAGGGTGCCGGTTCCCTTTCCGACGGTTTTATAGATCAGGGTGAGCTCCTGCCCTTTCACACAACACACAGAAATCGGGCGGCGCAGGAAGAAACCCGGCAGAGATACATTGACAAACTGCCCAGGCTTATCCATTCCGGATGTATCTCCTGTCAGCCTGATTTCCCACACATCCTTTGCAATTTCGGTGTTTTCTCTGATTTCAAAGACTTTTTCCTGCATATTGTCTCCTCAGGCATCAATCGTGGAAATGGTGAGGGTTGTCTCCTCAAGTACGTCCAGCACCACCCGCACGGTATCCAGCGCTGTGAACATCGTGACATTGTTGGCCGTGGCGCACAGGCGGATCTGATGGCCATCTGAAAGCGGCCGGTCTGCTCCGATATCCCGTGTATTGATGACATAAGCGATATGTCCCTGCCGGATCGATTCCAGAATTTCATCGCTTCCATCTGATATCTTGTGCAGAACGTGCGTGCGGATGCCGTTTTCCTTCAGATATCTGGCCGTTCCTTCCGTCGCCTCAATATTGAAACCAAGATGGTAGAAACGGCGGATCAGCGGCAGTGCCTCCTCCTTGTCACAGTCGGCAATCGTCGCAAACACTGTGCCGTAATTCTGCAGATGCATGCCTGCCGCCTGCAGTGCCTTGTACAGGGCACGGTTCAGCTTGTCATCATAGCCGATTGCTTCACCGGTGGACTTCATTTCCGGAGATAGATAGGCATCCAGTCCTTGAATCTTGTTGAAGGAGAAAACAGGAACCTTGGCATACCAGCGTTTCTTCTCTTCGGGATAGATATCGAAGATTCCCAGTTCTTTCAGGGATTTACCGAGGATCACTTCCGTGGCAATGTCCGCAAGCGAATAACCGGTTGACTTGGACAGGAAAGGAACGGTACGGGAAGAGCGCGGGTTCACTTCGATGATGAACACATTTTCATTCTTGTCCACAATGAACTGGATGTTATAGAGACCCACAATACCGATGCCCAGTCCCAAGGCCTTCGCATACTGAAGAATCTGTCCCTTGACACTGTTGGAGATGGAGAAGGTCGGATAGACGCTGATGGAGTCGCCGGAATGAACACCGGTACGTTCCACAAGTTCCATGATACCCGGAACAAACACATTGTGTCCGTCACAGATTGCATCCACTTCGACTTCCTTGCCCTGGATATATTTATCCACGAGAACCGGCTTGTCAATGTCAATTTCCACAGCAGTTTTCAGATAATGCCGCAGCTGCTCCTCGTTTCCGACAATCTGCATGGCCCGGCCGCCCAGCACAAAGCTCGGACGCACGAGAACAGGATAGCCGATCTTTTCCGCAGCGCTGACACCTTCTTCAATGCTTGTCACAGCACGTCCCATAGGCTGAGGAATGTTGAGTTCTTCCAGGACCTTCTCAAAGCTGTCGCGGTTTTCTGCACGGTCAATGGCCTCACAGTCCGTACCAATGAGCCGGACGCCTCTTTCCATAAGCGGAGAAGCCAGGTTGATGGCTGTCTGGCCACCAAGGCTGGCAATCACGCCTTCCGGCTTTTCGAAATCAATGATGTCCATCACGCTTTCAGGCGTCAGGGGCTCAAAATACAGCTTGTCGGAAGTCGAATAGTCCGTGGAAACCGTCTCGGGGTTGTTGTTGATGATAATGGCTTCGTATCCGGCTTTGCGGATCGTCATGACCGCATGCACGGTGGAATAGTCAAATTCCACACCCTGGCCGATACGGATCGGACCTGCACCTAGAACAACGATCTTCCTGCGGTCGGACAGCCTGGATGCCATCTTTCCCGTATAGGAGGAATAAAAGTAAGGAATATAGGCATTGGTATGGCAGGTGTCCACCATGCAGTAAGCCGGACGCACCGCGTTTTCCCGGCGCATCTTCCATACGTTCAGTTCCGTGCTCTTCCACTGGCGTGCAATTTCAGCATCCGAGAAGCCCATAGTCTTGGCTTTCTTCAGGACCTCCAGATTTCCGGAATTGGCGGCGAGCTCGCGCTCCATCTCGACAATTTTCTTCAGTGCTTTCAGGAACAGAGGCGTAATCCAGGTCTTTTCATAGAGGGTCTGGATATCCATATTTCTGCGCAGAAGCTCTGTGACTGCAAAGATGCCATCCGCCCTGAACGTGGAGATATAGTCCATGATTTCCTCTGTGCTCATGCTGTCAAACTTCTGCATATAGAGATGCGTGACGCCGATCTCCAGAGAAGAGACCGATTTGAGCATGCATTCCTCAAGGTTGGAGCCGATCCCCATCACTTCGCCGGTGGCCTTCATCTGGGTTCCGAGAATGTTGGATGCGGCTGCAAACTTATCAAAGGGGAAACGCGGGAACTTGGCCACCACGTAATCCAGAGAAGGCTCAAAAGCTGCATTTGTATTGGCAATCGCAATATCTTCCAGCAGCATGCCGACGGCAATCTTTGCCGTTACCCTGGCAATGGGGTATCCGCTTGCCTTGGAAGCAAGAGCGGAAGATCTGGAGACGCGCGGGTTGACCTCGATCAGGAAGTATTCACCGGTCGTGGGATGCAGGGCAAACTGTACATTGCATCCGCCCTCAATCTTCAGTTCCCGGATAATGCGGATCGCGCTGTCGTTGAGCATCTTGAGTTCCTGGTCGCTTAGGCTCATGATCGGGGCCACAACAATGGAGTCACCCGTATGGACGCCTACCGGATCAACATTCTCCATGCCGCAGATCGTGATGGCATGGTCTGCGCTGTCACGCATGACCTCAAATTCAATTTCCTTATAGCCCTTGACCGATTTCTCAATCAGCACCTGATGAACCGGAGACAGGCGGAAAGCGTTGGTGCCGATTTCAACCAGTTCCTGCTCATTGTTGGCAAAACCGCCGCCTGTGCCGCCGAGGGTAAATGCAGGGCGAAGGACAACTGGGTAGCCGATTTCCTTAGCAGCAGCCTTTGCCTGCTCCAGGTCATAGGTGATCTCCGAAGGGATGGTCGGTTCCCCGATGGACTGGCACATTTCCTTAAAGAGTTCGCGGTCTTCAGCCCGTTCGATAGAGGAAGAGCTGGTACCGAGCAGTTCCACATGGCATTCCCGGAGAACACCTTTGCGTTCAAGCTGCATGGCCAGGTTCAGCCCTGTCTGTCCGCCGATACCGGGAACAATCGCGTCAGGACGCTCTTTGCGGAGGATTCTGGCAACATACTCCAGTGTCAGAGGTTCCATGTAGACCTTGTCCGCAATCGTGGTGTCCGTCATGATCGTCGCCGGATTGGAGTTGACCAAAACGACTTCATACCCTTCTTCCTTCAGGGCGAGACATGCCTGTGTTCCTGCATAGTCAAACTCTGCTGCCTGTCCGATCACGATAGGACCTGAGCCAATGATCAGAATCTTGTGAATGTCTGTACGCTTTGCCATATCAATCTTCTCCTCTCAGATAGACGATGTTTCCACGATAAACAGTTGCCATACATACGCCATAAACCTGCATGCCTTCAAAAGGTGTAGACCGTCCCTTCGACAGGAAACGTGAAGGATCAATGATTTCCTGCTGATTCAGGTTCCAGATGCTGAAGCTTTCCGGTTCTTCTGCAATGCCGAAACGCCGCCTCGGTGACACCGTCAGAAGATCGATCAGCTTTCCAAGGGGTAAGATCCCCGGGAGCACAAGATGGGTATACAGAAGCGGAAATGCAGTTTCCAGTCCGACGATTCCAAAGGCACTGCCGGAAAGTCCTTTGCTCTTTTCCTCGGGGGAATGCGGTGCGTGGTCGGTTGCAATCATGTCGATGGTTCCATCCAAAACCCCGGCAATCAGGGCTTCCCTGTCCTCTTTTCCCCGGAGAGGCGGATTCATCTTGAATCTGCCGTCTTCCTGAAGATCATTCTCATCCATCACCAGATAATGCGGTGCTGTCTCACAGGTGACATCCACGCCTTCAGCCTTCGCTTTCCGGATGATCTCGACGCTTTCCCTCGTGGAAATGTGGCACACATGGTATCTGCAGCCCGTTTCTCCCGCCAGACGGACGTCCCTAGCAATCTGTCCCCATTCGCTTTCCGAGCAGATTCCCCTGTGCCCGTGTGCCCTGGAATAGATTCCTTCATGGATATATCCGCCGTGCAGCAGGCTGTTGTCTTCACAGTGTGCTGCAATCAGCCGGTCCAGTTTTTTCGCCCGTTCCATGGCTGACCGCATCATGGCGTCCTTCTGAACACCATGCCCGTCATCGGAAAAGGCAGCCACATCCTTCGCCATACCTTCCAGATCCGCGAGCTCTTCGCCTTTCTCCCCGACCGAGATCGCGCCATAAGGCAGGACCTGGATAACCGCCTGGTCACGGATCAGTCCAAGCTCCATGTCAAGATGCTCCACACTGTCCGGTACCGGATTCAGGTTGGGCATTGCACAGACTGTGGTATAACCGCCACGGGCCGCAGCCAGTGACCCTGTCCGGATTGTTTCTTTATAAGAAAAACCCGGTTCTCTGAAATGCACATGCACATCACAGAAACCGGGAAAAACAACATATTCAGATGAAGCAAAACGGGAAAGACGCCCCTTGAGCTCAAATGGGGTGTTGATCGCGTTATACTTCGGCGTACTTTGCATCCGTCTGTCTCCTCCTCTTATGAGACTAAAAAAACCTGCCCGCAGCAGGATGAACAGACGGATACCCCTGGTACCCCCGTGTCTGACCACCTTGCTGACCTC
>ONVN01000043.1 GCA_900321295.1 uncultured Eubacteriales bacterium | reverse complement strand
ATATCTTTTATAATTTTATGATACTTGACGCTTTTCGTCAACCTGATTTTCTTGCCCTTCACCAAATGACTGAACCGCCTGAACCACAGATTTCACAATGCTTTCCACCTGTTTTTCATCCGTCTGTGTGTCCTTGCTGGTCTGAAGGTAAGGAATGCACAATCCAGCAATCGGCCGGTGCGTACAGGCCATTAGAATCATTCCACACTGAAAGCACTTATAATCGCCCGGACAGATCGAAAGCCCATTGCCTGACACATGGAAATTCATGCATTCTGTCTTCTTCAGTGTACGTACCACCCGCTGATAACCTGTGCATTTCTGCGCACCTTTTCTGGAAATCAAAAGCAGCTCCCGGCCGTATCCCAACGCATCCAGCTGCAGAATCAGTCTTGTATACTGGACCTGCAGGTGTTCTTTCGCATAGTTTTTGGCCCCAAGCGTGAACATTTCTCCCCTGTCAAAGAACACAAAGGCCACATGTGTTCTGGCTTTCTCCGGAAGGAGGAAAGCTATTTCCATCAGAGCCGTCAGTCCACTCGACTGGTTCCGGTTCTGCTGATTGCCAACCCCCATGGTTTCCATCAGCAAAAGGGCAAGATAAGAAAGGAGAAAAATCCATACAGCTGTTTTCCCTAGAACCTGCCAGGCAAGCAGATACAGAATCAGAGATGGAATCAGCAGAATCAGCATATTCAGAAGCTGGTACCCAAGATACACGGGTACATTGACTGGAATTTGAAGGTTTCCGAACCATTTGCGGGCCGGCGTGTCATAGTGTGCACACAAAACAACAGCCGCTTTTTCAGGATTCCCGACTACGATATTTCTGGATTTTACCCTGCCTGTTTCTTCCACCCGCGGCGTATACCCCATCTTCTGAAGTTCTTCTTCCAGAAAGGAAATAAAGACCTGCTTCTCTTTTTCTGTTTTCCGTACAGGAAACCGCTCCGAAAGGATTTTGCTATATCCCTGCATTTTTATTCCCTGCCTCCTGAATTTCAATCACCGTGAGCTCCTGCCCATCAACCTTAAACCGGATCTCAAAATCCGAAAAAAGAAAGCCGTAAACGCGTTCTGCATCGCGCTGGTAGCCAGGCCGCGGATCCTGGGCAAGGATTCCTCTCAAGGTTTCCCTTTTCTCCTCGGGCACTTTTGCAGCCATTTCATCGGGAAAATGAACATGCAGTGCATAATCCCGAACATCCCCGGCAAAACCCGAGGATGCTTCAGGATGTGCATCTGTATAGGGCAGATATGGCTTGATATCCAGAATCGGCGTCTGATCCATCAAGTCTGCACCTGCTACATGCAGAACGGTACCGAGTTCACCCTCGTCGGACATACCCAGCAGTCGGACGCAGCTCAGTCCGATCGGATTGGGACGATACGGAGAACGTGTGGCAAATACGCCCATGCGTGTATTGCCACCCAGTCTTGGCGGTCTGACCGTAGGTTCCCATCTGTCACGTTTCAGATCGTGAAAAGACCAGATCAGCCAGATATGTGAATATCCCTCCAGACCGCGCAGCGCTTCTTTCAAACGGTATTTTTTTTCGAATACAATTGTTGAAACCGTTTCGACAAGTCCGCTCTGTCTTGGAACAGCAAAGCGGGTAGGAAAATCGTTATGTATTTTCGCAATGATCTCCATACCTATCGTTCCCTTCTGTACCGGTGAAAAACACGATTGGGAATCTCAAATGCAATCACCAGACCCAATGTAATTGCAATGGCCGCTTTTACCGCTTCAAACCCGCTGTCCAGCGCCTTGCGCAGTTCGCCCGTCACTAGATAATAGCTGGTCCAATATACCCCTGCTCCAGGCACAAGAGGAAAAATGCCGGTGATGACAAATTCCGTTGAGGGAGACCGAAGAAAGACCGCAAGGACTCTCGCAAGAATACCGACGATCAGTGTTCCAAAAAATATGGAAACTGCGGCTGTCATACCGAGAGACACCATCAGAGCGTACACCGTAAATCCTGCAACCCCACAAAGTCCGCAAGCAACATAAAGAGATGAAGGAACCGAAAAAAGGACAGCAAATGCAATGGTGCCAACCAGCGCCATCACGGCCTGTATCATCACAGCAAGCCACCCCCAAACACACCACGGAAAATCATCATCATACCGCCCACTCCCGCCGCAATCCCAAAGAATACAAGCATTGCGTCCAGAAGACGTACGGTACCCGCAATATAATCTTCATTTCCGATATCCCGAATGCCATTGGTAAATGCAACTCCTGGAACGAGCGGAATCACGGAGCCGACAATCATGTGGTTCAGACTCTCCCCAATTCCTGCATAATAGCACGCATAGCAGATACAGGTTACCAATGCACCGCCTGCAATCGAATGCATGAGTTTTTTCAGTTTTCCATGCTCAATATACAAGAAAAAGACATAAAGAAAGAGGCCTGCGATCAGGCTGCCCAGGCAGTCAGAAAAACCGCCTCCAAACAGATAGCAGAAGCATCCGCTACCAATACCGGATGCAAGAATCTGAAGCCATTTGGGTTTTTCCGGAAGCTCCCGAACTTTCTTCAGCTTTTCCAGAAGTTCCTCGGGTGTGTAGCGGCCTTCTTCCATTTCCCTCGAAAGCTGATTCACGCAGGCCACTTTATCCAGACGAGCCCCATGAACAGGAATGTGGCGGACATCTGCAAACTGCCCGCCACGTTCCTTAATACTTTCATCGGTAGCAAACATGCCGTTGGAAAGCACAAAGAACGAAGCGTTCCCGACTTCGAAATGACGGCATATTCTCTCCATTGTTTCCTCAACCCGATCTATTTCCGCGCCATTTTCAAGAAGAATATGACCAGCTTCCATCGCGGCGTGCATAACAACCCGGTCTTCGCAATCCATGGAATTACCTGAGATGGTCATTTTCACTCATCTTCAGCCTTTCATTTTCAGTCAAACAGTCCCCTGATCTCATCCTCGGTAAGGGCCGTTACCAAGTCTTCTCCAGGTGTAATCAGCTGGTCAAACAGTTCCTTTTTCCGCCTGCACAGCTCGATAACCTGCTCTTCTATTGTATCATGAGTTACCAACCGAATCACGTCGACTTTTTTGGTCTGTCCAATTCGATAGACACGGTCTGTGGCCTGTTCTTCCGCTGCTGGATTCCACCATGGGTCATAGTGAATGACCAGGTCTGCACCGGTCAGATTGAGACCTGTTCCTCCTGCCTTCAGGGAAATGAGAAAGATCTCCCCTTCTCCGGCATTGAAGCGTTCTGCCATATCCAGCCGCTCCTCAGCAGGAACATGTCCATCCAGATACATCACCCTGTAGCCCAGAAGTTTCATCTGCTTTTCCATGATCTGCAGCATCGTCGTAAACTGAGAAAATACCAGAACCCGACGTCCTGCAGAAATTGATGACGGGAGTATATCCATCAGCATTTCCATTTTTCCTGATGAACCTGTATATTCATCCGCCACCAACGCAGGATGGCAGCATATCTGACGAAGTTCTGTAAGTGCTGAGAGGACTTCCATGCGTCCGCGTCCCAGACCTTTTTCTTCCAATGTTTTCCTGACACGTCCGCGAAGCTGCATCAGTGATGCCTGATAGAACTTGCTCTGCTCGGGTGTCATGGTTGCTGTCATAACTGTTTCCATCTTGTCCGGCAGTTCAGACAGAACATCCTGCTTCAACCGTCTGAGAAGGAAAGGACGTATTTTCTGACGCAGTTCGTCCAGATTCTGGCCATCTGCATATTCTTTGAGGAAAGCGTTGCGTGAGCCGAGGTACCCCGGCAGAACAAAATCGAAGATGCTCCACAGTTCACCGGCATGGTTTTCCATCGGTGTGCCGGTCAGTGCAAAGCGTGTATCACACTTCAGCCTTTTCACAGCCAAGGCGCCCGTGCTTGAAGCATTTTTGATCTGCTGTGCTTCATCCAGGAAGATGTAATGGAAATGGATATCCCCCATCAGATCGATATCCCTGCGAATCAGAGGATAGGAAGTAATCAAAATATCGATCTGATTGTTTTCAAGGATTTGCTTGAACAGCTCCATGCGTTGTGCTGTCGGTCCAGAAACAACCCTCGTGCGGAGTGTTGGTGCAAATGTAGCCAGCTCACTCTGCCAGTTATAGGTCAGGCTTGTGGGAGCAACCACCAGCGATATGGTTCCCGGTTTGTATGCGCTGAGCATACATGCGATTGCCTGCACGGTTTTTCCAAGGCCCATATCGTCCGCAAGTACACCGCCCATATGCAGCCGGTCAAGGGTTCTGAGCCATTTCACACCAAATATCTGGTAATCACGCAGATGAATATGGTCAGGAAGAACAATTTCTTCTTCCGGCTGGTTGATTGCCTCGAGCAGACGGTTCACACTCTCATCCCGCTCAAATGGCAGATCCGAATTTTCCAGAAGAGATGACATATAGAACGAGCGATACCCATCCAGCTCGATCTGGCCATCCGAAAGCTGCTGGTTGTCCTGCTTGTCCTGGCTTGCAGAATCAACGATTCCTCGTGCAAAATGCTCCCATTTCTCCAGGTTGTCGAGGTTCAGGTAATTCCCGTCACGCAGTCTGAAATATTTCTTCTTTCTCGAGATTGCTTCCAGAATGGGCAGAATCTCTTCCACCGGCAAATCTTCGTCCGAAAACCGGAGATCAAGCCGGGGGCCATGCAATGTCATAGAACCATGCAGGTTCATCTGCCTCGGTGTCATTTTCCGGAAGTCATGCGATAAATACACTTCTGCAACCTTCTGAAGCTCTTGGAGCCCTTCTGTAATAAAGTCATAGATTGCATCACTTCCTGAAAGGGAAACAGCACCTTTTTCCATACAGAATCCACTGTTCCCGAGACAATCAAGGACTTTTCGTTCAGCTTCCGCATCCCTGAGGAGGAGAAGCTCACCGCGTCTCATGGTAATTGGTTCCTTCTGGGGAACAAAGGCATCAATCTCTCTCTTGCCATATCGGAACATCGTTCTTGCGGTAATGTCCCGTCCCACCCGGTCAATGTAGACATAAGCCTTCAGAGGGGTTCTGACAAGCATCCGCTCAAGGTCTTCAGCAAGCTCGACAACTCCTATCGTTTTGAGAAAAGGAATCAGCTCATCAACAACCGTCGGGGTGTCTTTCGGTGGAAACTCAAAACGGGATGTTCCGTTCAGCAATTCCTCCCACATCGTGCGTATAAGATGACGCTGTGTAAGGTCCGTCTCAACTACCGAACCTGATATGAGAACATAGCTGCATGAACTCGTCAACGGAAGCAAACCATTCGGATAGGTTCCGGTAACTGTCAGCCCCCGGAGACTTCCTGATACAGTAAAGTGCAGCGGAATCGAACCATGCCGCACACCGCGTACAGAATACGTCTGGTTCGCAGTGGTCAGCAGGAAAGGTATACGTGTCATTCGGGAGAACAATGCATCAATGAATGGCTCCTGCAATGGAATCATTCGGGCATCCATGCCTTTGTATTCAAAATCAGCGTCATGGTTGGCTGCTATAAGCGCACGAAACACCTTCAGAATCTGCATTTCTTTTACGCCAAAATGCATCCAGTCCGGAAAAAAAGTAAATCCTTTCCCGAATTCAATCGGCTCAAGGGTTTCCATGGATTCCAAGAAATGCGGAATATTCCGTACAACATAAAGGCGTTCGTCCCCGATTCGAATACCAACTCTGATCTTTGGTATATGGTGAACATGGTCCTGTTCAACAGAAAAATTCAGTGCAAGATGAATTGTGCCTTTTTCAGGAAAAATGCTGGTCATGCTTGCCAGCAGTTTCGGTGCAGCCTGTATGGCCATGCGATGGCCCATCTCATTCAGGGCACCGGTTGATTTTGCTTTCAGGAGAGCAGCAACTGTATGCGCGCAAATGCCCAATCGAACATAATCATCGCAGGTACAGCAGGGGCTGTCAGTCGGGTCAAAGATCACATGTCTTGCTGGTGTATCATTGACAAGATACTTCAGCTGCATCTGTTCCACTTCGTCTTCCCTGACGCCGCCACGCAGAAACAATGTTTCGCCGGACTGATAGATTCTCTCACCTGCTACCTGCTTGATCGTCGATAAGTCTGGCAGCATATTGCTCTCCCCCTTTCCTGCGTATTTCTCTCAAATTATAATTTGTTCTCCATTATTCTCTGTTCTCCTGCATAATTAATGCTTCTTTTGGTCAACTTTTTTTCATTGTTTCATGATATTTTACGTTCGCTTAATGCAAAGAAAAAAGCCCGCTTACGCGGGCTATGAGGTTCTATCAGAACTTCAGCGGATTGACACGGACAGAGGGACCCATCGTTGTGCTCAGATAAACACTTCTGAGATAAGTTCCCTTTGCTGCGCTGGGCTTTGCCTTGATGATAGCTTCCATCAGAGCATGCAGGTTTTCTTCCAGCTTCTGGGGGCCGAAAGAAACCTTGCCAACAGGGCAATGGATGATAGCGGTCTTATCAAGACGATATTCAACTTTACCAGCTTTAATATCGTTGATGGCCTTCGTAACATCCATCGTCACGGTGCCAGACTTCGGGTTTGGCATGAGGCCCTTCGGACCAAGAACACGACCGATACGGCCTACAAGACCCATCATATCCGGAGTTGCAACGCAGACGTCAAAATCGAACCAGTTTTCCTGCTGGATCTTTGCGATCATATCTTCAGCGCCGACATAATCAGCACCGGCAGCCTGAGCTTCCTTTGCCTTGTCGCCCTTCGCGAAAACAAGAACGCGAACAACTTTACCAGTTCCGTTGGGCAGAACAACTGCGCCACGAACCTGCTGGTCTGCATGACGGGGGTCAACGCCAAGACGAATGGAGATTTCAACCGTCTCATCAAACTTGGCTTTGCCAGTCTTCAGAACAAGTTCACAAGCCTGATCAGGATCATACTGATTCAGATGGTCAATCAGCTTTACGCTGTCCTGGTATTTCTTACCATGCTTCATTTTTATTCCTCCCATGTGGTGTTAGCGGCACAATGTCCT
>ONVN01000350.1 GCA_900321295.1 uncultured Eubacteriales bacterium | reverse complement strand
ATCCTAGCAGATCAGTAAAATCATGGAGCCAGCCATATGCCGCTTCTTTCAGTCAATGATTCCCGCCATGTGAAAGTCTTTGGTCCACCTTGTAAGCGGGGCTGGTGCTCCAGCAATCAATCTTCCCGCTAGCTTTTCACCAATCGAATCAGCAGGTGCCGATGTACACATGACAGCCGCATCTTCAGGTTTCAATCCAAAGAAATGAATCAGGTTCTCAAAGGCTTTATGCATTGTCAGGACCGAACCTGCAAGAGTACCATCCTTGAGCCTGGCTTCACTCCCGTGAACAAAAACTGCCTGCCCTCCCAGTGCATACTCTCCGTCCGGCATTCCGGCTGCTTCCATTGCATCCGTAATCGCAACAGCATGCTGAGGGCCTTTGCATTTCGCAATGAGACGCACAATATCTCTGTGCAGGTGAATACCGTCGCAGATCATCTCACAATAAAACCGATCATCGGAAAGGCCAGCTCCAGGGACTCCGGGAGCTCTGTGTAAAAGTGGAGTCTGTGCATTAAATGTGTGTGTTATATGATCGACTCCCCAATCCCCTGCCAAATGGACCTGCTCGGCTGTTGCCTTTGTATGGCCGGCTGACACATGAACCCCGAGTGCAGTCACAGCCCGGACAAACGACTCTGCACCAGGCCGTTCAGGAGCAACGGTAATCAGTCTGACGCTTTCCGGCTGATGATCGGTCATCTCCATAAAAGCATCAATTGATGGATCCATAAAAAATTCTTTCCGCTGCGCTCCTGCTTTTTCCTCCTGCAGGAATGGTGCTTCCATATGCGCTCCAAGAACCTGGCACCCATTGACCTCCGGCTGAAGCATAACGCGTCGAATGCCGTTGACAGCATTTCTGGTGTCGACCAAAGAAGCAGACATGGTTGTCGGACAGAAAGCAGAAACGCCTTCGCGATACAAATCACGGCTCATGGCCCGAACTGCAGCTTCCCCCTGCATGGTATCATTCCGACGGAAAGCATGAATATGAACGTCAACAAAGCCGGGCATAATCATGTCACCATCAACATCAGTAATCTGCTCATACAATCCGGCCTGCAGATGGTACCCGATTTCATGGATGCGTCCATTAAACACACGCACATCTGGACCTTCCTGAAATTTCCCATCCATAAAAAGCTTACCGTTTCGCACAATCACGTTTGATCGCCTCCTGGTCTTTTTTCGAATAAAAATGCCCGTATGACGGGCATTTTGCATGGGAAAATGAATGCTTATTTATCGTAATTGACAACAAGAGAAAAATCTTCAGCCTTAAGGGAGGCTCCACCGATGAGTCCGCCATCAATTTCCGGCTGTGCCATGAGGCCCTTCACATTGGAAGGCTTCATAGAACCACCATACTGAATACGCACAGCATCAGCCACCTCTTTGCCATAACGGCCTTCGATTGCCTTGCGAATCACGCAGATGGTCTCATTCGCCTGCTCGTCTGTTGCCACCAGACCTGTACCAATAGCCCAAACAGGTTCATAGGCAACAACAACCTGCTTCACTTCATCATCCGTCAGACCGGTCAGGGCGATCAGCGTCTGATAGGCAACAAGAGCGTCTGTATATCCATCAACGCGTTCTTCTTTCTTTTCGCCAACACAGACAATCACTTTAAGTCCAGCCTTGACAGCTGCAAGAACTCTCTTGTTCACTGTGAAATCCGTCTCGCCGAAATACTGACGGCGTTCGGAATGCCCAATGATAACATATTCAGCACCAGCTGCTTTCAGCATTTCCGCAGACAGTTCTCCGGTATAGGCGCCGCTTTCCATAAAATGAACGTTCTGTGCAGCGACTTTGATATTGCTTCCTTCAGCAGCCGCTTTGACTGTCGCAATATCAACGGCAGGGACGCAGACCACGACATCACAGGTGGCATCTTTCACAAGAGGCTTGAGAGCTTCAACAAGAGCCTTTGCTTCTGCAGGTGTCTTATTCATTTTCCAGTTTCCGGCAATAATCGCTTTACGCATAAATGCATTTCCTTCTTTCTACAAATTGTTCCCGCGAAGGAAATAGCCTTTGCGGGAACTGTTTTCATTACTTTTCGTCCAGGCAGGCAACACCAGGAAGGGTTTTGCCTTCAAGGAATTCGAGGGATGCGCCGCCGCCAGTAGAAATATGTGTCATCTTATCTGCAAGACCCATCTGTTCAACAGCTGCTGCACTGTCGCCACCGCCAATGATGGTCACGGCATTGCTCTCAGACATGGCCTTGGCAACACTCAGTGTTCCCTTGGCGAGGGTAGGATTCTCGAATACGCCCATCGGTCCATTCCATACAACGGTAGCAGCACCGCGAACAGCCTCTGCATACAGTTCCTGGGTCTTCGGGCCAATGTCGACGCCTTCCATATCGGCAGGAATCTGATCGGAATCAACAACGAGAGTATCAACAGGAGCATCAATGGGATCCGGGAAAGCCTTGACACATACAGTGTCAACAGGAAGAAGGAGTTTAACACCCTTTTCTTCTGCTTTCTTCATCATATCCTTGCAGTAATCGATCTTGCTCTCGTCAAGCAGGGAATTGCCTACGCCGT
>ONVN01000231.1 GCA_900321295.1 uncultured Eubacteriales bacterium | reverse complement strand
TGGCAGGACGAGAAAAACCATGACCAGTGGACTGTGGGCGGCTGGCAGAATTCAGATTCTGGTCTTGAACAGCACATCCGTGGACGCGGAAGCTGCCTGACCCAGAGCAATTTTTCCATGGAACGGGACGTCTGGTATGCTTTGTCGCTCCGGGTTTCCGGCAACGAAATCACGGCATGCGTCAACGGGGAAATCATCAATCGGATTGCGATCTCCCCGCTGAAGATCCGGCCGCTGTATCTTGCCGGCAGCGTGGAGGAAGCAACCGGCGATGTGATTCTGAAGGCTGTCAATGTCACAGAAACGCGTGTTTGTGCGGAGATAGAATCTCCTTGCAGCAGGTATGAAGCAGAAATACTGACAGGGGCACCGGAAGATGGAAACACCTTGGATGCACCGGATACTGTTTCTCCGGCCAGGACGGAGGGAGGCAGGGAAGCGCTGAGCAGATTTGTTTTTCCGGCGCATTCCGTTACGGTACTTCGCCTGAAGGCATAAGCGACCATCCCAAGGAAAAAGGAGGCTGTACCAATGCGGGTACAGCCTCCTTTTCGAGGTGCTTGAGAGAAAAAGCCGTGCGATGATTACGGGAAATACACACCGGAGGTTTTCATTTGGTCAGGACAGCTTTCAGGATGGTCAGACTCCAGGGCGGAAGCTCGATTTCTGCTTTTCCATCCGCGCAGGTGACCATGATTTCCTGAGGGGAAACCTTATCCATACGGGCAAAGGAATTGACGTGTTCCTTTTCACCGGTAAGAACCTGACCGCAGACTGTCTGATTGCCAACTCCTGTCAGCAGAAGTGTCAAGGATTTTGCATTCCCGGAAAGATTGATAACCTTGATCTGGAGTTCCTGTTCCGTCCTGGTCACAGCCTGGAACAGCCCGCCATCCGTTTCGCTGGCCACCAGTTCTGTTCCGCATGCATTGGAAAACATCTGCTGCACATAATAGCTTGGGGTACAGTAGATACTGTTTTCGTTGAACCAGATGAGGTCCGGTGTCCAGTCAGCTTCTTTCTCCCGGCACAACAGAGGAGCATAACAGCTCATGACGACCACATCACTGTTCCGTTCTATGCCGGTCAGGAAGGCTGCTTCACACAGGGCAGCATACAGGTTATTGGGTCTGCGGTTTCCCTGCACGGGTTCATGGGCGGCATATTCTCCGAGAAATACCTTGGTGGTGCGGGGATAGCTGTCATAGCGGTTTGCATGAGCTGGGAACCAGGAGCTGTCCATATAGAAATGCTCGTCTACCAGCTCCTCGGAGAAACGGCGGCGGATATTGTTCCAGCTGTCCTGAAACAGTCCGCCTTCCGCAACAGGGCCTGCACCAACGATGCACGTGATATCCGGGTAAGCTTCATGAACTGCGCCGGACAGGATTGCATACCGACTGAAATAGGAGGCACCCCAGTTCTCATTGCCAATGGCGATATACCGCAGATCAAAAGGTTCAGGATGGCCCATCCCGGCGCGCACCTGCCCCCACGGGGTGTCCACACTCCCCGTCGCGAATTCGATTAAATCCAGGATGTCCTGAATATATGCTTTCGTTTCCTCCAGGGTAAGCGGGGAATCCTTTGCATCTCTCGCCTGACACAGCAGACCCGCATGGACAACCGGTACCGGAAGGGCGCCGATTTCTTCCGCAAGGCAGAAGTATTCAAAAAAGCCGACCCCCATGGTCTGCATGCCGCCCCAGGTATTGGGGATTTCCCGCCGCATGGCGGTATCGCCCAACGTATCTTTCCATGCATAAGCATTGGAACGCACATATGTCCCTTCGACAATACATCCGCCGGGGAAGCGCATGAACCGTGGATGAAGCTTCCTCAGGGCTTCAACAAGATCTGCCCGCATTCCTCCGCCGGGCCAGTCCTTTCCAAAACGATCGGCAGGCATGAGGGACACCATGTCTGCATCCATGATGCCTTTTCCGGCAAACTCCAGGGTCAGGAAGGCCCCTGTGGTTTCTGAAACCTGCAGAGTGGCTTTAAAGGACCGCCATACGCCTGCGGGATGCACATCCCCGCGAAAGGAAGCTTTTTCACTGACCGGATTACCGGCTGCATCGGTCAGGATGGCGGACACCATGCCTGTCTGGGCTGCCGTGTCATCGAACCGCAGGCACAGGGACAGGTCATACTGTTTTCCTGCTTCGACCGCAATCCCGCCCCGGAGCAGGTTGCCTCCGAAGCCCTGAATCCGGATCTGGAGCATACCGCTTTCTTCAAGAACGGTCTGCAGGTATGTGGGGTTCTGAGCACTCAGGGGCAGGATGCTTTCAAGGCTTGCGCTTGCCTTTTCCTGCTTTCGTACACTCCAGGCATCCCAGTGATCTGCGTGCCGGGGATTCCAGAGATTTTCATTTTCAAAGGAACGGTTTTTGACCAGCTCGGCATACAGCCCTCCATCCACAGCACAGTTGATATCTTCAATGAATATCCCGTACAGAGTTGGGCTGACCTCATGAAGTATCTGTTCGGGGAAGACCGTCAGGGTATCGGCCTGGACACATGAAAAACCACTCAGAAGCAGTGCGGCCAGGAGCAGCGCGCAGTATCTTTTTCCCTTCACGATGGGTCACCCTTTACAGCATAGTGCATGCGCATCCGGATATCCTGCGGATAGTTGCCGAAACCTTTGCCAAACAGTGTTGCACCGCCCACATGACCAGCATTTTCCGGAACCTCAATGCGGAAAGAGATGGCGCGGCCCTGACGGATGCGGATGTCACCAATGGTGGCGTTACTGATGCGTGCACCATCCATAAAGGTTCCCTGATCATTGATGGAAAGCAGTTTGTACAGGCCGTGCTGGTTCCAGTTGCGGAACCACCAGGGGGGATTGTAAATGCCCTGAATCCGGCCGAAGTCTCCGGGGCAGGTCCAGAATCCCAGATCCACGCCGTTCATTTTAAAATGGATGTCACTGGGCCAGTTCTCCTGCACACCGGGGGCTTCCGAGGATATTTCCATGGAAAGCTGGAGTTCAAGGGGATACTGTCCCTCCTTTAAGAAGCAGGGCAGCATATATTCCACATACCCGCTGGAAAACCAGATAATATGTGCGTCCGTGCGTTCCACATCGGAAAAAAAGGCAGGAACATCGACCTGACCGATGATATGGTCTGTTGTGCAGATGCCGCAGGTCGGCCGCACCTCATAATTGGTGTATTGCCCGATTCCGATTTCTGTTTCATACATATTTTTCGCGATGGAAAGCTCCGGTGCAGAAATGAGAAGACTGTCCACTGCTGCTGTACAGATTTTCATGGTGCCATGCTTGCCTTCGACCATGGAGATGCTGATAAGACCGCATTCCTGCAACGCGCGGATATGAGGCGTCAGTGTACCTGCTGTCAGACCGAGTTTTTCTGCGATGGCAGAAATACTCAGAGCTCCCTCGTTCTGCAGGAGTTCCATGATGGAAAGCCTTGTTTCAGAGGAAAGAGCTTTGAATATGGGCATTCCTGCCCGGAAGGAAGGTATTCTCAGCATGGCATGTTTTCTCTCTTTCGATGAAATAAAGTGCCGGGCGAAGCGCCAGATGACACTCCGCCCGGCGTCAGTTCGTCAGGGGTTACCGAAGGCTTATTCGCCGTATACGCTGTAGAATACCTTCATGGCATCGTTGTAATACTGGCGGCCTGCTTCGTTGAGCTTGTCGGTGTAGTCATAGGGATCGATAGCGCCGGCATTGATCGCGGCTTCGATGCCCGTATAGCCATTGTAGTCAGAACCATGATAGAAATCATTGATAAAGGTGCTGAAGCCAGGAATGGTGCGTCCGCCGAAAGTGACGGGGTTCTGGATGTTGGCCAGGTAGCTGCTCCAGTCATTCCAGTAGCCGAGATCGGGGAACAGGGGGAGCATGGTGGTGTTCACTTCTTCGTCCTGGATCATGGGCAAGGAGCCGGGCAGACGGTAAATCTTGTCGCCTGCTTCGTTGGTGAGAACACCGTACTGATTGGCGCGCTCAAGCCAGCCTTCTTTGCCCCAGGTGAG
>ONVN01000189.1 GCA_900321295.1 uncultured Eubacteriales bacterium | reverse complement strand
GTTTGTATCAGCTTATGCTTTGCATGACCAGCCACCTTTTGGGCCATTTCACTGATTTCAAGCGTACTTCGATAGCTGACCTGAAGTGTCCGGTACTGTACTTTTCCACCAAAGACCGGTTGAATCCATTCTTCATAGTCCGCGGTTCCCGAATCGGCATGAATGCCCTGCATCAGATCCCCTACAAGGGTCATGGAGGCACCAGGAAAAGCCTCACTCAATAGGCGAACTGCAAATGAGGACATATCCTGGCTTTCATCGATGACTACATGTTTGATTTTTTCGTGCGGGATGCCCAAGACAGCCCTTCCTATGGCAATCATAGCAGGCAGATCTGCCTCTTCGATCCTTCCTTTGTCCAGCAATTCATTCGTCCTGCTTCTGATATCCTCTGAGAAGCAGGATGCCAGAAACCGACGATAGATAGCAGACAATGACATATCAGAAAACAGTTTTGGAAAATTCTTCAGGAAGTCTTTCGCACGATCATCAATTTCACGCACTCGGCTATCTCTCGAATCGAGCAGCTTTCCTGCCCGCCTTCTCCGCTCTTCGCCATCCGGCATGGAAGATAGAATCTGTTCCAGTTTTTGCTTTGCCATGTTTTCCATCGTCTGCTTCATGCGGTCCGTCAGTTTTTCAAGTCTTCGGCTGGCAATTTTCTGAACCTCCATGATCCTTTGTGCCAACGGCCATGATGACATCTTTGAAAGGAAAATTTCCTCCATCTCCGTCTTGTCTATAAGAATATACCTGCCAAAGCATATATCGGCCTTGGGAAGCATTTCCTTTTCTTCCTGCTTCAAAAAGGACTCAAGCATCTCCTTGCATTGCAGTGATGTCTTCATACGACGGCTGCTCAGGACGGCAGGATCCGGAGGACATTCTTCTGTACTTGAACCGATAAGATACGGGAGTGCATTTCCAAACCAACTTCTTGCAAGTTCATGAAACGTCGTCTGGCGTACGTGTTCTACTCCCAGTTCAGGGAGCACTTGAGAAATATAAGAAAGGAATAAAGGATTCGGAGCAAGAATCAAAATATTCTCGGGTTTCATCTCATCCCGATACCTGTAAAGCAAGTATGCGATGCGGTGCAAGGCAATGCTCGTTTTTCCGCTCCCTGCAACTCCCTGTACAATCAGATGATCCGTAAGCGGCACACGAATGATCAGGTTCTGTTCCTTCTGAATACTTGTAACGATTTCATGAAGACGTGCCCCTGCATTTGTCTGCAGAGCCTGCTCCAGCCAGCTTTCCTGACCAACGATACCCGTGTCATAGGCATGCAGGACTTGCTGGTCTCTGATACTGAGAATGCGCTTCAAGAGAAGATTTCCTTCAATGACTCCGTCCGGAGCAACATAATGCACCGGCCCTATGTCACCGCAGTAATACAGGTTTGCAAGCGGTGCACGCCAGTCCACGACTTTCTGCTGCAGGTTCACCGAATCATACACGCCCCATCGGCCAATATAGAAATCTTCAGGCTCACTGCCCTTTGGGGCAAATTGAAGGTGGGCAAAATATGCCTGATGGCGCGCTTTCCAGAGAGCTTTCAGAACAGCTGCCCGTGAAAGAAAAATCTGCATCGCAATCGTCTCATCTGTGATACCTTTGACCTGAATCTGAACATCATTTACGGCATCTTCATGAAGACCGGTTTCTTCCTGCAACCGTTGTATTTCCCTTTCAATGACGTTAAGGATCAGGCGAAGGTGTTTTTCTTCCTCATGGATCATACACGTCTCAGACATGTTCATAACCCCCGTATTCTCGAATCAATCACAGCATTCGGAACCGCTTTGTTCTTTTATAAAAAGCCGTGCCAAAACACATTCACAGTGTTTTGGGCAGCGGCTTTTCTGCAAGCATTTCCTTCTTATCGAATGTATCTCCTATTCATTTATTCATTTTGTTCATTCCGGCTGCGAAGACCAGCTTTTCCGGAAAAGGCATACATACCAATAGCTGCGGCAATTGATAGGTTCAGTGAATCAACCTTCTCGTTGCTCTCAATCCGAACAGGCTGCCCCATGCACGAAAACTCATGCGGAAGCCCGCTTCCTTCATTTCCAAACACCAAAGAGAACTTTTCCGGGATTCTGCACTCCACAGCTTTTTCAAGCGGAACAGAAGCATCCAGCATGAAAGGATACAGCACATGTTCCGGATACATTCTTCGATATTCATCAAAGTCGGAATATACATGCACATTCAGTGAAAAGAGACTTCCCATACTTGAACGTACCGTGTGTGGATCAAAAACATCAACACAAGGACGAATCATGGCAATGTCAGAAAAACCAAGGCCAAGGGCTGTCCTCATAATCGTTCCTGCATTCCCACTGTCCGATGGATGATGCATGACGATATGGGGACGATCCGGTGCAAGCTCCTGCTCACACTTTGTAAAGACGACCGCAGCATAGCAGTTGTCCTTGCCGGAAATCCACTTCAGAGCCTTGTCCGCAAGTTCGACACGCACATGCATTCGTTTTGCCAGTTCCATTAGTTTTTCAGAAGCCTCTGTTCCCTGGGCTTCTGTCTTAAGCAGGACTCTCCGTGCACATTCAGGCCGTTTCAGCAGGCATTCCATGGAAGGGAAAAAGCCCGGAGCGTATCCATAGTCAAGCTCCTGCCGATAAGGACTCAGTGATGGCATGACTTCACCTTCTTCATCTCAGCTTTCAGGCGTTCTCATGACCTTCTCCAAAAAGAGCGTCTATAAAGTCCCTCGCATCAAAGGGCTGCAGGTCATCAATTCCTTCTCCGACGCCAATATACCAAACCGGTACTGCAAGCTCCTGACGTATGGCAAGGGCAATACCGCCTTTGGCGGTTCCATCCAGTTTGGTCAGAATGATACCACCAACTTCACAGACCTCTTTGAATGCTTTCGCCTGTGCCAATCCGTTCTGGCCCGTGGTTGCATCCAGCACAAGAATGCATCGAACATCTGCTTCCGGAAAATCCCTGTCAATCACCCGGCGCATCTTGTTCAGTTCATCCATCAGATTCTTTTTATTGTGCAGCCTGCCAGCAGTGTCAACCAGAAGAAGGTCCGCTTCATTTGCTTTTGCAGACTGGATGGCATCATAAACAACAGCTGCGGGGTCCGCCCCCTCCTCATGCTTGACAATCGGAACCCTTGCCCGCTGTGCCCATACCGTCAGTTGTTCTGCTGCCGCTGCTCTGAAGGTATCGCCTGCTGCCAGCATCACTTTTCTTCCGATTTGCTGGAAACGAAGTGCAAGTTTCCCGATGGTGGTTGTCTTGCCCACGCCGTTGACGCCGACAATCAGCATGACCATAGGCCATTTCAGCGGCGGCCTCGGAATGTCCATTTCCTTGACCATGATTTCCTTCAGCATATCACGTGCTACGGATGCGTCCGTAACTTTTTGCGCTTTCACCTGGTCACGAAGTTCATCCATCATGCTCATCGTTGCCTTCATGCCACAGTCTGAAAGAATCAGAATATCCTCGAGTTCATCGTAAAAGTCGTCATCAATTTTCCGTGTTTCTTTTACCAGTGTATCCACTTTTTCCGTCATGTTATTCCTGGTCTTTCCGAGACCAGCAAACAAACGTGAAAACAAACCCTTTTTCTCAGCCATTTTCTTTATCCTTCTCTTCTCATTGATTCTTGGAGCCCTGTTTTTTGAGATATACCATCAGAACCGCAATATCGGCAGGAGAAACACCCGGTATTCGGCTTGCAGCAGCAAGCGAATGTGGTTTCTGGGCACTTAATTTCTGCCGGGCTTCCAGTCGGAGGGCTTCGATGGACTCATATGGAATATCTTCATCCAGCAGTGCATCTTCCATGATACGTGCCTTGCGAATCGCGGAATACTCTTTTTCCAGGTATCCCTCATATTTTTCTTCCACTTCTGCGTGTTCCGCGGATCTTCGGTCATAGGTCTGCAGTTCCGGAAGAAGCTCTTCCATATCATGCAATGTGATGCCGGGACGCTTCAGAAGCTCAGAAGCCGAATAACTCGTATCGGTTACCGGCTGATTGTGTCGTGAAAGCCATTCATCCCGCAGTGCAGAAACGGGGAAATGTTTTTTCTGCAGCATTCTGCGTATTTCCTTCGATTTTGCCGCTTTCTCCTCGGTCCTCTCCATACGCTCGCGATCTGCCAGACCAAGGTCATAACTGATTTTCGTCAGGCGTATATCGGCGTTGTCCTGCCGCAGGAAAAGGCGATGCTCCGCGCGGCTTGTCATCATACGATACGGTTCATCCGTTCCCTTTGTGGTAAGATCATCTGTCAATACACCGATATATGCCATGTCCCTGGTCAGTACCAGTTGTGACTTCTTCTGTACGGACAGTGCCGCGTTCATACCTGCCAGAATTCCCTGGGCTGCCGCCTCTTCATATCCGCTTGTTCCGTTAATCTGTCCAGCCATGAAAAGCCCATTGATTTTCAGCGTTTCGAGTGTCGGCCGCAGTTCTCTGCTGTCGATGCAGTCATACTCGATCGCATACCCGAGCCGGATGATTTCACAGTGGTGCAGTCCGGCAATGGAGCGGTACATCTTCCACTGTACATCTTCCGGAAGAGAGGTTGACATGCCCTGTGCATACCATTCGCGGCTGACTTTTCCTTCGGGTTCCATAAAAATCTGGTGACGTTCCTTTTCTGCAAAACGAACGATTTTTGTCTCGATGCTCGGACAGTATCTGGGACCTATGCCTGTAATGGAACCTGTGTACATAGGCGCGCGGGATAGGTTCTCACGGATAATCCGGTGTGTCTCTTCATT
>ONVN01000452.1 GCA_900321295.1 uncultured Eubacteriales bacterium | reverse complement strand
CTATCCGGACACCCTGACCGATGACGGCTCCCACATCGTCATTGACAACGGCAAACTCGTCTATGTCCCCGCCACCGAAAACTATAAAGAAGGCTGCAAGTACCTCTATGAGCACTTCTTTGCCAAGGGCCTGATCGACAAGGAAGGCTTCACCATGGACAAAAAAACCTACAATGCACAGAACCAGGGTGAAATCGCCAATATCGGCGTCTTCATGTGCTGGAACGCCTTCGACCTGGGCACAATTCACCAGGATGAATATGAACCTCTCTCCCCGCTCCTTGGACCGGACGGCACCACCTCCTGGGGATGGACTTCCTCCAACAACATGTCCGCCAACGGCTTTTCCATCACCAACAAGTGCCATAATCCTGCACTGCTCATGCAGTGGGTGGACCTGTTCTATGATCCGATCTGGAGCATGCAGTGCGATCTTGGCCCGATCGGCATTAATCTGATTGACAACGGCGACGGCACCTACTCCTATGTTCCGACACCTGAAGGCATGAGCTATGACGAGTTCCGCTACAAGGAAGCATTCGCATCCGACGGCCCTGTGGCTCTGACCAGCGATATGTTTGAAGGCATGATTCCCCGCAGCGCAGGTCATCAGGCAAAGTTTGACCGGAATGAAAACTATTATCGCAAGTATGCAACTTTCCAGTATCTCCCGACCATGCTCATGTCGGAAGAGGACAATGATGAACTGATCCAGATTACCTCCGATCTTCTCTCTTATACCAACCAGAAACGCGCTGAATGGCTCGCCAACGGCGGCGTGGAAGCTCAGTGGGATGAATATCTCAAAGGGCTGAAAGACAGAGGACTGGACCAGTACATGGAAATCAATCAGCGTGTGTACACCAACGCTTATGGTAAGTAATTGTCCTTCAGGCGTCTGTTTCCATCCCTGTCAGACCGCAGTTCTCTCTCCCTGCACTCCGGACCCGATGGCCCTCTGTGCAGGCCGCTGAACTGCCAGAAGCATTTCATCATCCCCATCACTGGATAACCGGACATAAAAACGAGCAGCACATCAGGCTGGTGATGTGCTGCTTGTTTTCTTTAACCCTTTTTCTGTAAAGCGTTGAAATTCCATGCTGCAGGTTTTGTCTGCAGGATCATGTAGGATTCGCAGGGAGGACTGTGCTTTCGAGCCACTCCATATTCCGGAGCAGGGTGACGGCAGGGAGAACAATATTGTCTTCCAGCTTCTGATCATAGCCGTTCATGATCAGGGCAATCGTAATACCGGTCTCGCGCTGGTAGTAGATGTTGGAGGAGAGACCGCTGTAGCGGCCCTGGTGTCCGTACCAGGTACCCCGCGCAAACTGGCGAAGCCGAACGGTACTGAGGCCGTAACGGCTCTCCGCCAGCCCCGGCTGATCTGCTTCCATCAGAGCCACCGTGTCCTCCTTCAGGATCCGGGTGCCGTTCAGGATGCCGCCGTTGAGCATCATCTGTGCAAGGCTGGTCAGGGAGACGGCATTAATGTAGAGTTTTCCGACAGTGTATCCGTTGTTGCCAGAAGGATCCGCACGGTTGTTGTAATTGCGGCTGCGGTCCGACTTTACGGTAATGGCCGCCTTGCCCTTTGCGTTCAGGAGGTCTTTTGTTCCGGTGCCGGAGGGCAGAAACTTGGGGCTGTACGCAGCCGTCAGGTTCAGAGGCTTGAAGACCATACGGTCCAGGTAATTCTGAACGCTTTCACCCGTGATCGCCTCAATCAGGCAGCCAAACAGCGCGCCGTTATAGTCTGCGTAGGCGTATTGTGTCCCGGGTTCGATCGTTTCGTTAAAGATGGGGTCATACCCGTTCTTTCCGATGCGTTCCCATTTCGGATGATAATTGTCCGCGTCAGCGGAAAGCGAAGAGGTGTGGCTCAGCAGCATACGCGCCGTAACCGGTGTATCCGGCCAGGCAGGATTTCTTACCTTGAAGGGCAGATACTCGCTGATGTCTTTGTCCAGATCAAGCCTTCCCTGGTCGTACAGAGTCATCAGTCCGATCGCGGTCACCCATTTGGTAATGGACGCGATGCGATAGCAGGTGTTTTCATCCGCGCCGCCGAAGGACCACGTCACAAACGGCACTCCGTTTTTTGTCAGAATCAGGGTACCGTTGACCGCGCCGCTCTCTTCCGCCATTTTCTCCAGAAAACTGACAACATCGGTAGACAGGACGGGAATCCTGGCAGCGTCCAGTGCTTCCAGCGTCCGCCAGCCCGCAATGCCGTCAATGGTCAGATTGTTCGCTTTCTGGAAAGCCTTCACGGCTGCCACGGTGCTGGGGCCGTATACTCCGTCCACGGCCTGGGTATAGAAGCCCAGGTCTTTGAGGACGTTCTGCAGCATGGTGACCCCTTCCCCGCTGTTGCCGGAGGTGAGCCTTTTGTAGGAGGCCAGAGAAGTGACCTCCGCCGCAGCGGGCTGCTCAGAAGGCTCCGGCACCAATACCTGCATTCCTTCTTCAATGATCATGGGCGTAATCGCCGTTTCACTTGTGCCGGAAGCCTTCACGGGGCTGTCTTCATAGAGCTTGCTCAGCGTCTTGGAGCCGGCGACACCGTCCGCCTTGAGGTTGGAATCACGCTGGAAAGCTTTGACGGCCTCCATGGTGCTTTTGCCGTAAACTCCGTCCACGTCCCCGGTATAATAACCCAGGGCTTTGAGCGCTGTCTGCAGCTCGATCACTTCGCTGCCCTGCGATCCTCTGCTCAGGGTACCCGCCGCCTGCACAGGCAGGGCCGCGATCAGAACCGCCAGAATCAGAAGTGTAGCCAATATACGTTTTGCCATCAGATTCACCATCCTACACAGTTTTCAGTATATGGGATCAGACATTCCCGACGCAGGAATCATCCGGTGGGACGAAGATACAGCAGTGTTCCTTTCCCCGAGATTTATTACCCGGATGTATTATAGCGCACATGCGTTATAAAGTGTGGTTTTTTTCGATTGGGATTTTGGTGCAGCATTCTGATCCTGCATGTATCTCACAGATTACGTGCATCGGAACTGTCATGCGTTCAGCAGTTTCATCAGGGAAGAAACGGAGGGCAATATGTTGTTTTCCTTCTTCATCCAAACATAAATCGATTCAACTGCATCGCACTGGATCGGGTACAGGAAACCTGTTCTCACAGCATATGCCAAATGTTGAATATATCCACATTTTGTGTTTAGGGGATCATTCTATCAAGAAACGCGAACGATTACAAGATACGCTTTCCCGGTTTCCCTCATGGGACAGCTTCGTTTTCAGGACGATTTCAACCACTCTATGCCTGGTGTTCTGCCTGCCTTTACTTTCTATGGGAATTGTATTATAAATACAAAAAAGAGAAAAATCACATAAGGAGGGGCTGAAATATGACGGATCACGAAATCGCCCTTCAATATGCCCCGATCGTCCATTTCGACAAAAATGAGACCATTCCGCTGAGGGCCGTGGGTTATACCGTGACACGTCAGACAATAACCAGCCCTTCTTTTCCAAAAAGGAATATTCTGGTGGGCGGAAGGACAGTGTTTGCCATCGAATACGCTTATTACTGGGACTATGATATTCAGCATATGTACGATCTGGAGCACATCTGGGTGCATGTTGATGCGGACGGAAAGCCTATAAGTGCTGAAGGCAGCTTTCATGGTGGATTTATTCCCATGTATATCCCCGGTATCAGCCCCCTGACAGACGGCACCCATGTGCATGCCTGCTGCCAGCCTGGAAAGCATGCCTTCGTGGCGGTCGGAGAAATGTTTAAAACCATGCCTTTCTGGAAAGAAAGCTGCAAAGAAATGGCAGGAGGCGACGTTCTCGTCGGCGGGCCTTTTGGTGGTGCTTATGCGCCGACAGAAGAAGATAACCGGCTGAGCAGATGGTATCTGAAAACACATCTCGCCTTTGATGCAACCCTGGAATTCACCGGGGTTGCCCCGGAACAGGTTGACTATATGCCCTGGGAGGAATTGAAAGTTCTGATTCCGCAATGGATCCGAACAGAATGTGAACGACTGCGTGCCCTGGAAGCAATGGAAAAGCAGGACAAACCCTGAACGACTGGCAGTAAGGAGAAACAGCGATGTATGATATGGGGAGACAGTCCCGCCAGAGACTGAAAGCATGGCGGGAAGTATTGAAAGACCAGTTGTATACGGTCGTGATGCCCGCTGTGTTTCAGGGCTTCACAACCTTCGAACGCCTGACCCCGGATGAGGCCGGCACAAAGGAATTGCGGCCTTTTCCACCGGGCACAGCCTGGGGGAAGTGCTGGGAGTACGGATGGTTTTTTACCCAGCTGACACTGCCTCCGCTTTGCGAAGGCCAGCGCGTTATCCTGTCGACCGGTCTCGGCGGGGAACAGCTGGTATACGTGAACGGGGAGGCTGTCGGCTCCATTGACCTGAAGCATCCTTATGTCACACTCACACGAAATGCAAAAGCGGGAGAGCACTTCCGGATTGCCGTGGAAAGCTATGCAGGACACGGAGCCCGCCTTGAAAGCCTGGGACCATGTCCCCCGGAAAAGGCCCCGCTTCCTGAAATACCGGAATCCCAGTGCAGGGTTGCGCCGGGCGGCGCCGCGATTTGGGATGAAGATGCTTATCAGCTGCTCCTGGATGTGGAAACCCTGGCGAGACTGCTGGAAGTGCTTCCGGACCGCAGTCTCCGCGCCATGAAGGTTGCCCAGGCGCTGGATGATTTTACGCATGTCGCCAATTTTGAACTGCCGCGCGAACAACGGCGTGAAACCTATCGTGCTGCCAGAAAGGTCCTTGCGCCGGCTCTTCAGTGCAGAAACGGGTCCACGGCTCCTTTGTTTGTGGTGATGGGACAGTCTCATATTGATCTTGGATGGCTGTGGCCTGTGGAAGAAACCTATCATAAAGCTTCTCGGACCTATGCCAATCAGCTCACGCTCATGAAAGAATACCCGGAATATCGCTTCCTGTCCTGCGAACCCGCACTGCTCGAAATGCTCCGATCGCATTCTCCGTCACTGTGGGAGCAACTTCTGGAAGCGCATCAGCGCGGGCAGATCATCCCGGATGGAGCATTTTTCGTGGAGTGCGATACCAATATACCTTCCGGAGAAAGCCTGATCCGTCAGCTGATGCTTGGAAAACGCTGGTTCCGGGAACACTTTGGCGCAGACAGTCAGGTTGCCTGGCAGCCGGATACGTTCGGATTTTCCGGCGCGCTCCCACAACTGCTTCTGGGTTTTGGCATCCCCTATTTTGCCACACAGAAAATGCTGCGCGCAGACCCTGAGTATCCACGTTTTCCGTATCAGAACTTCATGTGGGAAGGTATCGACGGATCGACCGTACAGGCACTTTCCTTCTTTCGAAACAATTCCGGCATAGAACCGGTTTCATTCCATGATCGATGGGAAAAAGACCGGGTTCAGCAGGACCATATTGACACACTGCTGTTCCCGTTCGGTTATGGCGACGGAGGCGGAGGTCCTACCAGGGATTTTGTTGAGCTGGCCAGACGGCTCACTGACCTCGAGGGTCTTCCGCGGTCCCGGTATGGCACCCTGCAGGAATATTTTGAGCTGTCCCGGGAGAGTGCAGAACATAACCGCTGGGTCGGGGAAATCTATCTGCAGTGGCACCGGGGAACCTATACGGCACAGCGCAGGGCAAAAGCGCTTTCCAGGAGACTGGAGGAGCGCCTTCATGATGCGGACCTGCTGCTCTCGCAGCTTCCGGAAACCGAACGTGAGGAACCGCAGAAGGCGATTGAGAAAGCATGGAGAACGCTCCTGTTCCATCAGTTCCATGATATTGCTGCCGGCGTAGGTATTGAACGTGTGCACAGGGAAGAAACAGAAGCACTGCAGTCGGCTCTGGAAACCCTGGATTCACTGATTGATCATATGGCCGCGCAGGTATTTGATCTCAAACCTTCTGCCGGGAAATACATGCTGTTCAATCCCCTGCCCTGGGCCGTGGAAGGCTTTGTGGATCTGCCGGACGGGAGCATGGTCTATCAGCATATTCCGCCGAGTGGCATTGCAGACGCTGTGTCATCCGAACCGGAACCGGGTGATGTGTCTGCCGTTCGTGAAGATGACAGCATTGTCCTTCAGAATCGTTTCCTCCGTGCAGTGGTTGGCCCGGATGGCAGAATCACTTCGCTGAAACTGTTGGGGACAAACCAGGAATATGCCGATGAGACGGGACTGAACGACTGGCAGCTGTATCAGGATGTCGAATGCGTCTATGATGCATGGGAAATGAGCCATGATGCCACGGACTGCCCCTGGAATGGAGCTTCTTCGGTCCAAGTGCGTCTCACCTTAAACACCCCGCAGCGTGCGGAAGTTACCGTTGAAAGGCGCTTTTCAGAGAGCTGCGCAACACAGGTCATCCG
>ONVN01000152.1 GCA_900321295.1 uncultured Eubacteriales bacterium | reverse complement strand
AGAGCCAGTATGGTGCTTGGCGCTGGGCCGCATCTGATTTCCCAGGATCTGTATGCAATGGGTGTTGTAAGTGAAGCCCAGACCTTCCAGCGTTCCAGAGAACAGTTCTACAGCGACTATTACTATAAGGAAATGTTCCCGTTCGGTCAGATGAGCGTGGATGATTCATTGAAACGCAGCGAGCAGTTTGTGGAAATCAAATCATATCTCGAAACATTCTTCTCTGATGCTGTAATCAATGGGATTAACGAAAGCAAATGGGATCAGCACCTGAACAACCTGAAGAAGCTTGGTATTGATGAATTCATAAGTGATTACCAGGTACTTTATGATTTCCTTATGGCTGCACAATAAGAAGCAAGCGGACCCAAATGAATCAAAAGGTTCATAAAATGAGCAGGGAGATGGGGATGGGAGGATTCTCCCGTTCCCTCTCTTTGAAGAGGGGGATAACACATGAAAAAAATCATGCATGAGATTCAGCAGACTGAACTGACGATAACGCTTGCATCAGACATCACATATGCCCATGTTCCATACTGGTATGGAACCATCATGAGGCCGCTTCAGATGAATATCCTGATGCCGAAACAGCCAGGTGAACGGAAAACCAAACGCCCGCTGTTTATTTTCTTCTGCGGTGGCGGAGTGCAGGTCGTCAATAAGGACGTCTGGCTTCCTGAAATGGTGTACTTTGCCAAGCGTGGCTTCATTGTTGCCTGCCCGGAGTACAGGACCTACAATGATGCAGTTTTCCCTGCCCAGATTGAAGATGCCAAAGCGGCCATTCGCTTCCTTAAAGCGCATGCGGATGTGTATGGGATTGATCCGGAACGTGTTGCCATAGGTGGTGAATCTGCAGGCGGCAATATTTCACTCTGTGCCGGAGTCTACAATGATGAAAAAGAATTTGATGTAGGGGACTATCTCGATCAGTCCAGTTCTGTTCAATGTGTCATCAACTATTACGGGGGCGGTGGGGAACGCAAAGAAAGATGGTATGAGACACAGAGGCAGATCGATGAAGGAAAACGTAAGAGTGTCAATACGATCGAACAATCGCTCGGAGGAAGGCCGGACCAGATTCCGGAGGTATATGATAAGGCAAGTGTGCTGTATCATGTAAAACCCAATCTTCCGAAATTCATGTTTATCCATGGTACAGAAGACAAACTGTCGCCTATAGGGCTGGTGGATCCACTGTATGAAAAACTGCAGGAAGCAGGAAACTACGTGGAATACTATGTTTTCCCGGGACTTGAACATGGGGATGACCGGTTCTATCAGCCGGAAACAAAAGACATGGTGATTGATTTCCTGAACAGGTGCATGTAATCCTTGAAGGATTGCCCCGGGAAGGTGTGTTCATGGGAAAAGAACGAAACAAGACCTCCTCCTATCTTCATCAACACAGATGGGGAGAGGCTGTGAAGCTGTTTCTGTATTTCTTTCGGATAGGCTGGTATACATTTGGAGGAGGCTGGAGCATTGTTGCTCAGATACAGCATGATTTTGTGGAAGGAAAGCACACCATAACGGATGAAGAGTTGCTGGATCTGACCAGCATAGGAAGATCCCTGCCTGGCATTATGATTGCAAATGTGGCGCTGCTTTTTGGATTTCGGACAGCAGGGGTTGCAGGTGCTGTCCTGTCATTGCTGGGAATGTCGCTGCCATCAATTATACTGCTTTCGCTCATTACGGTTGCCTATACCTCATTCAGGGAAAATGCTTATGTTTCATATGCCATGAACGGAATCAGAGTATGTGTTGTTCCGATCATCCTGTGTGCGTCAAAAAAACTGTTCCTTGCAGCCTTGAAAGGACCGTTCAGCTATCTCATTCTGGCAGCAGCGTTTTTCCTTTTCTATTTTGCGGAAATGAATGGTGCTCTCGTTATTCTTGCCGCAGGTGTTGTGGGATTATTCTATAGTTCCTTGCAAAGGCGCATGAAAAGGAGCAATACATGATATGAATATTGCATTGCTCGCAGAACTGTATTGGACATATGTAAAGATTGGTTTTACCAGTTTTGGCGGCATTTCCATGATCCCGGTGCTCAGCAATGAAATGCTGACACATGGCTGGATGAACATGCAGGAAATCAACGATATTATTGCTATTGCAGAAATGACTCCGGGACCGCTGGGAACAAATTGCGCTTCTTTTGTAGGTACAAGGATTGCCGGACTGATGGGGTGTATAATTGCGAATCTTGGCGTATTGACTCCTACCTTAACACTGACGCTGATTTCTGCGTTTTTTCTGGAGAAGTTCAAGAACAGTCACATTCTTCAGAATATGATGACGGGTATCAGACCTGCAGCGTGTGCACTGATCGCTGTTACAATCCTGTCCCTGAGTCAGGAAAACTATATGTGGAATGGTTCTCTGTCGATTCCTGCTGTTGCGGTCGGAGTAATTGATTATGTTCTCCTGTCTGTCCTGAAACTTCCGATTCCATTGACAATTCTTATTTCAGCCACAATGGGTCTCTTTCTTCTGCGTTAAGGATTCGAGCATGCTTTCCTTGCTTAGTATAAACCAATTAGATGATTCCTGTTTTTGCATCTGGATATCGAAATCCATGCATCTCAGAAGAGAAACTGATAGATAAAAGCTGCCCTTTAATGAACGACGGGGCGAGAGGTCAGGAATGTTACGTCATTTTTGTGAAAGGGAAGAATATTTGGCTCTTTTGGGAAAGCTAGGGAATCATGAACGTGTGAGTGGGGAACTCGCTGGAAAAGCTGGGTGCCTATGAACTGAAGCTGCAAACATATCGAACGCGGATGAAAGAGCACCAAGGCGATCAGCTTTTGGTTGCGCCTGCATGTTATTGTGTATAGGAGGGAGAATGAGCATGTGCATTGTTCAAACCAGTTATGGCCCAATTCTTGGAGTTCACAACAACGATCTGTACTGCTTTATGGGCGTGCCTTATGCTCAGCCACCCGTAGGTAATCTTCGTTTTCGTCCTGCTCAGAAACTGCTTCCCTGGACAGATATATTGAATTGTACGCTGCCGAAACCGATGGCTATGCAGCGTGCAGATGATACGGATAACCCAGGGGAACCATATTATACAGATTTTTTCTTTGCCGGATTGCCTGAGCAGAGTGAAGACTGCCAGTATCTGAATATCACGACGAAAGATCTGACAGGCAAAAAGCCTGTATATATCTGGTTTCATGGTGGTGCATTGAATACTGGCTTTTCCTATGAACCAGAGTTCAATCCTGAAGCATTTGCAAAAAAAGGAATCGTTGTAGTATCTGTTGCGCAGCGTCTTAACATATTTGGTTATTTATCCCTTCCGCAGCTGGACGAAGATACTTGTCAAAGCGGCAATTATGGTTTGACTGACCAGGTTCAGGCATTTTACTGGGTATGTGACAATATTGACCGCTTTGGCGGTGATCCTGACAACATTACCATTGGAGGACAGTCAGGAGGCACGACGAAATCAATCGCTTTAGCGATCGCGTGTCATAGTGCCGACAATCACAACGTGCCGCGCAGAATCATCGTTGAAAGCGGTATAAAATGGCGATTTTCATTTACCCCAAAAAGTGAGGCGGATCGAAACGGAAAAGCTTATCTTGCTTCCATTGGTCTTGATGATAACATCAGCGCAGAAGAACTACGCCAGCTGCCTGCGCATCGTTTGATGAGCAAAGGGAATCCTTTGATGCCTGGAACGATGACGATGGATCCCCGTCTGTTTCATTATGAAAGCGTCAGGGAAGCTGCTGAAGCAGGGATTTTCAGTAATACGGATATGATTGTTGGTATGAATCTGGGTGAGGCGAATGTTCCGCCAATCAATTCAGAAGACGATCTGATGGCATTCTGGTCATCCATGCTTGGTTCTGATTCGGAGGCTAAAGATTT
>ONVN01000373.1 GCA_900321295.1 uncultured Eubacteriales bacterium | reverse complement strand
TCTGCCGCGCCCTGTGACAACCGAAGATTTCCCGGAAATCGAAGCCAAGATGAAGGAAATCCTCAAGCGCAAGGAAGACTGGCGCCGTGCTGAAATCAGCCGTGCTGAAGCCCTTGAACTGTTCAAGGACCAGAAGTTCAAGACCGAACTCATTGAGGACCTGCCGGAAGACGAACTGCTTACCCTGTACTATACGGGCGAGGATTATGTTGACCTCTGCCGCGGACCTCACGTGAGCAATTCTGCCGAACTGCTCTCCACCGCCTTCAAAATCAAGTCTGTATCCAGTGCCTACTGGCGCGGAGATGAAAAGCGCGATACGCTCCAGCGTATTTATGTCTACGCTTTCCCGGATCAGGCACAGCTCAAGGCACACCTTGCCTGGGTCAAGGAAGCCCTCGAGAGAGACCACAAAAAGATCGGCACCGCTCTCGATCTGTTCATGTTCAACGAGACCGCTCCCGGCATGCCTTACTGGCTCCCCCGCGGCTCCAAGCTGTATCAGGCCCTGCTCGCCTTCTCCCGCGAACTGCAGGCAAGAGAAGGTTACGAAGAGATCTCAGCTCCTGTCATCAACTCCAAAAAGCTGTGGCTTATTTCCGGTCACTGGGCACACTATCAGCACAACATGTTTGTTGTTCCCGGAACGGACTGGACGCCCAATGCCGAGGATATGATGGGTGCCAAGCCCATGAACTGCCCGAACGCCATGACCGCCTACAAGCGGACATCCCACTCCTACAAGGAGCTGCCGATCCGCTACAGTGAATATGACGTGCTCCACCGCAAGGAAAAGTCCGGCCAGATGAACGGCCTGTTCCGCGTCCAGGAATTCCGTCAGGATGACGACCATACCTTCGTCATGGAAAGCCAGATTGACGAGGAAGTCGAGCGCATCATCTCCATCGCCGACAAAATCTACTCCACTTTCGGCCTTACCTACCGTGCTGAATTCTCTACGCGTCCTGAAGACTTCATGGGCGACATCGAGGTCTGGAACCGTGCTGAGGCCGCTCTCAAGCGCATCCTCGACAAGCATTACGGAGAAGGCAACTATGAGATCAACGAGGGTGACGGTGCTTTCTACGGCCCGAAGATTGACCTCCAGATCAAGGATGCTCTCGGCCGCGAATGGCAGTGCGGCACGGTCCAGCTGGACTTCCAGCTGCCCCACAACTTCGGCCTCACCTATCAGGATATGAACGGCCAGCTGCAGGAGCCTGTCGTGCTTCACAGAGCCATCTATGGTTCCTTCGAACGCTTCATCGGCATCATCACCGAGCACTTCAAGGGTGCTTATCCCTTCTGGCTCAACCCCTATCAGGTCGGCGTCGTTCCGATCCGCACCGAGCACAATGCCTATGCTCAGAAGGTCGTTGAGAAGCTGCAGGAAGTCGGCATCCGTACCGAAGTCGACTATGCTGACAAGAACATGAACGACAAGATCAAGTTCTACAAGACCATGAAGGATCCCTATATCGTGGTTGTCGGCGATAAGGAAGCTGCAGACAACACCGTTTCTGTCACCATCCGTGGACAGAAGCAGCAGCTCCATGGCGTATCGCTGGATGCCTTCGTCGCTGCCTGCGATAAGATGAACAGGTCCCGCTGCCTGGAACTCATGACATCCATCGAATAATGCAAAACAGACACAAAGAAGCAGTGCCGCCTGGCACTGCTTCTTTTGTGTCTGTCTTCTTTCCCCTCTGTCGGCCATCTTCCCGGATGCAAAGCGGAGTTATGCATTCAGAATTGCCATCAAGTTACGTTGGAGCTGGCGGTATCTTGCATAATCTGCCTCCTGCGTGCAGGGTTCGCAGGGAACCGTTTCGGCCCCGTCCTGCATTCCGGGCTCACCATCCATACCGCCGGTAAGATCGATCGGTTCATTCCCGCGCCGATTGAGGACATGCCGTCCCTGTTCTGTCTCAACGGCGACTGTCTCCAGGCCGCACATATCCTTCAGCAGTCTCGCCGTCACATCGTCCTGATGGAAAGCCGGGCATTCCCCGTCCCAGAAACCGTCATGGAGCGTCTCACGGCTCCAGCTCTCCCGGATGACAGCCGTCAGCTCATACAGATTGGTCACGCCCGGGAATTGCCGGACCGTTCTGCACGGGATGGCTGAGAGCAGCGTTTTG